>JBBIQY010000031.1:0-37778 GCA_037442085.1 Anaerolineae bacterium | reverse complement strand
GCATCGAGCGCGCCCAGCATCGCGCCGCCCAAGCGCAACGTAACCACATTGGGTTGGCCGTGCGCGCCTTCCTGCGCTTGGAAGTCCAACGGTTGCGAACGGGCACTTCCTGGTTTGAAGCCAAAACTGCCATCATCCGCGACGCGGTGCGCGCCTACTTGGCCAATCCGTACCTCCAACTGTCAACTGCGTAACTCCTATTAAAATGAAGCGAGCCGCTTTGAGGCATCGTCCTGAGCGGCTTAGCACAGCCGAGCACGTCGAAGGGCGGCGAACTCATAAATTCGTCGTCGGGAGCCGCGTATAATAGCGTGGCCCATGCCTCCGCCGAACAAACCACTTACAGGGTATGCGCGTGACGTTGCGCTGGCCGCCAGCCTCTTCACCTTACTGGTAGCCGTTTACACATTCACCTATCACGGGACGATCCGCTCCGGCGACGAGACACTCTTCATCGCCGGAGCGCAAAGCCTCAGCCGTCTGGGTAAGTTTCACACCGGCGCGGTCTTTGGTGAGCGGGGCGACGGGCCATACGACATCGAGCCGGGGCAGGCTGTGTTTGGCGCGCTGCTGGATGCGGCAGCCCGGCTGGCCGGGGTGGGTAGTGCACACACCCTGTTTTTGCTCAACGTGTATGCCACGGCGCTCACGGCGGTCGGCGTGTATGGCCTGGTGCGTCAGCAGAACTTCAGACCCACCATCGCGCTAAGTACAGCGCTGCTCTACGGCCTGGGCACTCTGGCCTGGCCGCACACCACGTACTATTTTCGTGATCCGTTGGCGACGATGTGTGTGGTGTTTGGCGTGTGGAGCTACGAGGCCGTGTTCGCGCGGGTAACGTTGCGCGGCCAACTGTTACAGTGGGCGCTGACGTTGAGCGCGCTGGCGCTGGCCGTGGCGACGAAGCAGACGACGGCTTTCGTGGCCGTAACTGTGCCGGTCGCGGCAGCGGCGCGAGCGGTGGCCAACGCCGGCGCACGACGTGCGGTGTGGGCCGGCCTCGGGCTGATGGCGGTCGCCGGGGCGCTGTCGTTGCTGTTTCCGCCGGAAGGCGCGCTCGGGCGTTTTTCCGCCTGGCGCTACCTCGGGCTGGCGGCGGGCATAGCCGGCCAGCCGCTCAGCACCTATGTTGGCGAGGCGGCGCTGGGAATGACGTTCAGCCCCGGCAAGGGTCTATTCATAGGGTCGCCGGCGTTGCTGCTCGCCTTCGTCGCAGCGCCGCTGTCCGCGCGAGCCAACCTGTCGCGCCTGATCATGCCCTGGCTCAGCCTACTCCTGCTCGTCGTCGCCACGCCGCTGTACCGCGACTTTATCTGGTGGGGTGGTCTGGGGTGGGGCGTGCGCCACGTCCTGCCGCTGGCGCCGCTGCTGGCGACGGCCTGCGCGCCGGTGCTGCAAGCTGTGTGGGACTCTCGCTCGAACTGGCAGCGCGGCCTGGTCGGCGCGTTGATCACACTCAGTGTGTTGATTCAAGTGGGTGCGGTCACCGGCTCGCTCTCGGCGTATTACGCGTGGCTTAGCACGCTCGGCGTGCCGGGCGCGGTGTGGACGGTGGCGATTTGGGATTTTCGATATAGTGAAGTCCTCGGCTACTGGCAGACATTACTGACCGGTGAACGCTGGGCCTGGGCATGGCTTCGTCTGCTGGAGGTGCGGCCCGGCTGGATGATCGCTGCGTTCGTCACAGTGCTGATCGGGGCATCGGTTATGGCCCTTGTTCTGATCTGGCGCTCGCTGCGTCGCCCTTCGACGCTGACGCAAACCGCGGCGCTGCTGTTGGTGCTAACGATGGTCAGCGTTGTGCCTTACGGCTGGCTGCGGCTCCTGGTTTCCGATCCGGATTACGTGGCTTGGCGCACCGATTTCCGCGAGGCAGTGAACGTAGTGAATGTCGGCGCGCAGCCGGACGATGTGGTGCTGGTGCGCGGTTATCTGTTCCCGCTCTGGAAGTACACGCTGAACAACGCGACGTGGCGCGCGCCCTGGTACGCCTTCAGCCCGCGGCTGCCCGAGCCTGCTGAAAGCGCCGCGATTCGGGCGGCGCAAGCGCCCGAACGCGCGCTCAACGACGATTTGCTCGCCCTGCTCGAAAACCTTTGGTTGGGAGAGAGCCGACGGCTGTGGCTGATCAACGATCTCGGCGCGCCAGCGGGCGACCTGCGCTTCGAGGAGTGGTGGCTGGCGCAGCACGCCGCGCCGGTGCAGAGCGTCGGCGACCTGACGCGGGTGACCGTCTTCGATCTCGCCGCCTCGCGTATCCTTGAACTGCGCCCGGCTAAATTTCAGTTCGGCCCGGCTCTGAAGCTGGTGGCGTGGGGCGTGCACTCGAACTATCGCCCCGGCGATTCGCTGGCCGTGGCGCTGCGCTGGCAGGCGACGGCGCGGCTTGAGTCGAATGACAACGTCGGCGTGTATGTGCTGGACTCGAACGGCGGGCTCGTCGCTCAACGCGACAGCCCGCCGGTGAGCGGCTTCCAACCCTTCACCACCTGGCCGCCCGGCGCACATGTTGTTGATTGGCATGGGCTGCTGTTGCCGGCAGCTCTGCCGGAGGGAGAGTACCACATCGCGGTCGCGGTTTATGATCCCCAGACTCTCACGCGCCTGCCGGTGACTGGGCCGCAAGGCCCTGCGCCCGATGGCCTGGCGGATCTCATCACCTTTACGGTGACAACCCCTTAGCCCCGCAAAGGCAGGGTCACTGCATTTTCCAGCGCCCGGTTGACCTGTAGTTTAAAGCCCAAACTTGGCCTGGATTGCTCTGGGCTTGCTGCACCCCCTTTCCAAGAAGCGGCTCATCCTCAACGCGGTGCGGCAGCCGTCACTTCAGCCAGGAACGGGAGCACGGCGGCATTGAAAAGCTCCGGCGCTTCCAGGTTGGGCAGGTGGCCGAGGCCGGGCAGCGTAACGCGGCGTGCATTCGGCAGGCTGCGTTCGAGGCGGGCGGCGATGGCGTGGAAGTCGGCGACATCACGCTCGCCGACGACGACTAGCGTCGGTGCAGTGATCTCGGCCAGGCGCTCGGCCGCCGGTGAGGCCGGGCCGCGCTCCAGGCCTCGGTTGAGCCAGTGCCAGCCGGAGTAATCGGCCACCATCCGGCGCAGGCGGGCGGCCGCTTCGGGCCGTTCGAGGGCAGGCGCAAACACCTCATCGCGCAACCAGGCCGCTTTCGCGGCGGCGAGGCCATTCGTCTGCGCTGTTCGGCCCGGCTCGCTCCAGTCCTTCGTCCAGGCGAAGCCGCCCAGCGTCGCGTCCACCAGAATCAGCGAGCGAACCGCGGCCGGTTGCGCCAGAGCAAAGTCCAGCACGACGCCGCCGCCCAACGAGAGGCCGATGAGGTGCGCGGCGGCGAGCTGACAGTGATGCAGCAGGGCCTGTAAGTCTTCCACGTGCGAGAACGGGCGCTTGGGGAGAGAGGAACGACCAAAGCCGCGCAGGTCGTAACGTAGCACGCGGTAGCGTTCGGCGAATGTTTGCCACTGGTCGTCCCACAGACGGCTGTCGAGCGAGAAGCCGTGAAGAAAGACGACGGCGTCTGCCGTGGGTGGGCCGGCGATTTCGTAGTACAGCCGACCGTCTTCGAGGTCCAGAAAGTTCATCGGCCGGCGGCGCGTTCGCGTTCATAGCGCGCGTCGTCGGGCACGGCGCGTGCATACTCAACGTCCATCAGCGGCGAGCCGAACAGGAAATCGGCGGTGGCGCGGTTGTTGGCGACCGGGATGTTCCAGACCACCGCCAGGCGTAGGAGCGCCTTCACGTCCAGGTCGTGCGGGCGGTTTGCCGATTTGTGTGTAATTTCGTAGGCGCGGCTCTCAGACCCGCGCCTACAGGCCGAATTACACAATTTTCGGCATACGGCCGTCGTGCGGCATCGGCTCCAGCGGGTCCCAGAAGAAAATCAGCAGGTCAACCTTGCGCTCGGCGATGAGCGCGCCCAGTTGTTGATCACCGCCGAGCGGGCCGCTGAGCAGACGCTGGATGGGCAGCCGGAGCGCCGCCTGCAAGCGCTGGCCGGTGGTGCCGGTCGCGTACAGCTCGTGCCGGGCCAGTTGCTCGCGGTGCGCCACCGCCCACGTCACCAGCTCGTCTTTCTGATTGTCGTGAGCGACCAGGGCGATGCGTTTGCGCGCGGGCAGGGAGGCGAGGGTCGTGTTCATCGGCCAATACTCTCTCCGAAGTCTTTCACTTTGCCAGCGCCCGGGGCCTCGCCTGCCGCCAGGCCTCGTCTGTCGTCACCTGTTCGAAGGCGGCGCCGATCCGCAGGAGGGTGGCCTCGTCCCAATCCCTGCCGAAGACTTGCAGGCCGATGGGCAGGCCGTATGCATCCAGCCCGCCCGGCAGCGAGAGGGCGGGGATGCCGGCATGATTGGCGTTGACGGCCAGCGCATCCGAGTATTGCATCAGCACCGAGTCGCCGTACACCGCGCCGATCTCGAAGGCGGTGCTGGGCGTGGTCGGAGTCAACAGCGCCTGTAAACGGTAAGGTCCGGTCGGGTCGAAGATCGTCTCGAAGTCGCGGCGGATGAGGGTGCGCACGCGTAGGGCGCGCTGGTAATACTGTTTGGCGTACTGAGCGCCGCTGACGTACATACCCATCAGGATGCGCAGCTTGGGCTGCACGCCGAAGGCCTCGGCGCGGCTCCGGCGATACAGCTCGCGTAGGTCGCTCACCCGGGCCGTCGTGCGGTAGCCGTACTTCACGCCGTCGAAGCGATGCAGATTGGAGGCCGCTTCGACGCGCGAGATGACAAAGTAAGCGGGGATGCCCAGCGAAGTGTTCGGCATGGGCACTGCCTCGACGATTTCCGCGCCGGCCCTTGCCAGCCGCTCCGCTGCCCGATACACCGCGGCGCGGATGGCCTCCGGCACTTGTAGATCGCGGATCTCGCCGGTTTGCGCCTCCGGGAAGCGCAGGCGGAAGTAATCGGGGCTGAGGCCGAGGCGCAGGCCCTTCACCCCCGCATCGAGCGTCGTTGTGAAATCGGCCGGCGGCGCGTTGGCGGCGGTCGAATCGTGCGGGTCGGGGCCGCTCATCACGGTCAGCGCCAGCGCAGCGTCGCGCACGGTGCGGGCCAGCGGCCCGGGGCAATCGAGCGACGAGCCGAAGGCGATCAGCCCGTAGCGGCTGACGCGGCCATACGTCGGCTTGAGGCCGACCACGCCGCAGAAGGCGGCCGGCTGGCGGATGGAGCCGGCGGTATCGGAGCCGATGGAGAGCGCCGCTTCGCCGGCGGCCACACTCGCTGCGCTGCCGCCCGATGAGCCGCCGGGCACGCGGCTCAAGTCCCAGGGGTTGCGCGTCGCCGGCTGAAAGGCCGACGACTCGGTGGACGAGCCGTAGGCATACTCATCGAGGTTGGTCTTGCCGATCAGGATCGCGCCGGCGCGCTCCAGCCGCGCGACGGGCGTGGCCGTATAGGGGGCAATGAAATTTGCCAGCATCCGGCTGGCCGCCGTAGTGGGCGTGCCGGCAACACAGAAGATGTCCTTGACGCTGAACGGCACACCGGCCAGCGGGCCGGGGTCCTCGCCGCGCGCGATCTGCCCGTCTATGGCCTGAGCGCGTTCCAGCGCGCGCTCGCGCTGAAGAGAGAGGTAGGCATGGACCCCGTGCTCATCGCCGGGCTGCGGCGTGTAGGGCGCAGCGCTCGGCGTCCGGCCCTCGACCCGGTCTATCCGGCGCAGCACGCTTTCGACGATGGCGACGGCGGAAATCTCGCCGGCCTTCAGTCGGCGCGTCAGCTCGTAGCCGGGGAGGTCGCACAAGTCCATGTCGGGTATTGCGTGTTGCGTGACGTGCAAATTGTAAACGGATTGCGTGACACGCAATCCGGCTCAGCTCAGTTCGGTGTGTGGGATTTCCGGCACGACGAAATATCCGTCTTCGACTTCGGGCGCCTGCCGGAGGATGGCTTCCGCCTGATCTGAAGGTTGCGGCGCGTCGGCGCGCAGCGGCGGGCGCAGCTCTGGGCCGAAGCTGACGCCGTGCGCCGCCGGCAGCGTGTCGTCCGGCACCTCGATGCGTTCCAGCTCATGGATGGCCCGGAGCTGGTTGTTCAGCTGCCGACGCAGGTAAGCGCCTTCGGCGGGGTCGAGCTCGAGGGCGGCCAGCTCCACCAGATAGTTGAAGATTTCGGGAGTAATTTCGTCGTTCATTCAGGCATGTGCGACGCGCCTCAGGAGCGCGTCGCACATTACGAGCAGGGAAGGTTGTGCCGACGATTAAGACGCGCCGATCAATCCGCTGATGGACGCCAAGACGAGGGTCACCATGGCGATCAGGTCGCCGCCCATTTGCAGCGCGCTACCGATGCTGCCGATGGATGAGATGAGGATCGAGGCAACGACTACGATGAGCGCCTGCGAGAGCGCGCTGGGGTCCGCCGCGATTTCGCGGTAGACGGAGGCATCGAAGCGCACGACGCGCATCAGCCGATTGATAAGCGAGTTTGTCTCCATGAAAATCCTCCGAGGGAAAAGGGTGAGTATGGGCCAAGTATACGCCTGTCTATTCCAACAATCCCAGGAGCGTTGGCAACAACTGTTTCTTGCGGCTGACCAGGTCGGGCGCGTCGAGGGTGCCGTCGGGCAGGCGCTTGTAGGGCAGGTCGTTCAGGCGGTCGGTCTGGCCGGCCAGCACCAGGCGGCTGGCGTTGCGCACCACATCCGTCACCATCAGCACCGCCAGGCCTAGGCCGCGCGCCAGCAGCAGGTCCTGCAGTCCGGCGGTGATCTCCGCTAGGCGCGGGTTGAGCTGCATCAGGTTCGCCACCTCCACCTGCGCCACGCCGAACTTCAGGTCGCCGCTCTCGTAGATTTTCAGGTCGCTGTTGAGAATGGACTCGACGCTGCGCACCGAGAGATCGGCGCCCGAAGCCAGGATGGCTTCGCCATAGTCCGCGCAGCTCGGGAAGGGCAGGCCGCCTTCGCCCAGCGCCAATTGCGCCAGCCACTCCGCCGCCCGCCGATCGCGTTCGGTGGTCGTCGGCGAACGCAGGATGAGAGTATCCGAGAGCAGGCCGGCCAGCAGCAGGCCGGCGATCTGTTGGGGTGGTCTCAGTCCGGCGGTGGCAATGCGCTCGCTGACCAGGGTAGAGGTACTGCCGACGATATCTACGGTGAAGGGGATCGGGCGGTGCGTCGGCGGATTGCCCAGCCGGTGATGGTCGAGCACCTCGATGATGTCGGCTTCTTCGATAGCGCCCAGGGCCTGGCCGGCCTCGTTGTGATCCACCATGATGAGTTGCAGGCGCGGCGGGTTGAGCACGTCCGGCGAACGGCAGATGCCGAAGTACGTGCCATCGTCATTGGTCACGAGAAAGTCATCCCGCTCTTCGCGCAGCACCCTGTGCCGGCCATCGCGGACGCGCATCGAGCGCGGGAATTGCGGCACGTCGGGATCCACCGCATCGCGGGCGGGCACGGTGAGCAGGCGGGCGACGGAGACCAGCTCCAGGTCCACCCGCTCGTCCATCTGGCGCGAGAGGAAGGCGAAGACGCTGTTGCCGGTAACCAAACCGAGCGCCTTGCCGTTCGAGCCGACGATGGGCGCGCCTGAGCGGCTGGAGGCAGCGACCGCCCATGCCTCGCGCAGCGGCCGGTCCGGCAGGATGGGCGGCAGGGTGCGGGCGATGCGCTCAAAGCGCGGTGAAGCATCGGCCAGGTAGGGCGGCGGCTCGAGGCCGACGGTCTTGAGCACCCAGGCTGTTTGCGGGTTGATCGCGCCAGCGCGGGCCGCCACAGTGTTGAGGCCGTCGCGCTCTTTGAGGAGCCAGGCGTAACCCATCGCCGAGGCAATCGCGTCAGTGTCCGGGTTGAGGTGACCGATGACGTGGATGGGGGAGAGGCTCATAGGGCGGATGACGAATAGCGGATAAGCGCAATCATACTTCAGGATAGGCGGCCCGCAACCCCCGAGGTTTTGCGCGTAGCCAGAAGGTGTATGAGGATGAAAATTGCGCTGGCACAAAACGATTTGAGGCTATGCGAATCGAGGTGGTGGCCTGTCAATGGACTCGTCTGTGGCTTTCACTTCACCGTGTGCGCCACTCGGCCAGGAGGATAGTGGGATGCACCATGAGCAGGTCGGGGAGGAAAGGGCGGGCGCGGCGTGAAAGGGCGGCCAGGCGGTGCAGCCGGCTTTCGTCCGCCTCGCTCCACGTGAAGCCGAAAGCGGCGCGGAGATGCGCGGGCAGCAGGCCAATGCCGATGAAGCTCAGCAGCCGGGCCACACGTCCGAGCACCGGCGGCGCATACAGTGCCCGGGCGATGTCGCGGGCCGCCGGGCCGACGGTCAGCAGATCGCTGTGGATCATCGCCTGCATGTAGTCCTGGAAATCGGTGTAGGTCGGTGGCATGAACATGTTGGGCAGACCGAGGTAACCGCCCAGTTTTTGGAAATCGGTGTAGTAGCTCTCGCGCTCGGCCGGGGTCGTGGGGCGCACGAATAGGTCGTGCACGAGCAGGGCTGAGTCGATCAGCGTCGCCAACACCCACAGCCGCAACAGCGGGTCGTTGGCGTCGTATTCTGTGCCGGCAGGGTAGGGGCCGATTGCTTCGGGCAGCCTGCCTGTTACTTTGCGATGGCAGGCATAGTAGTGGCGCGCAGCCCGGCGCGCAGCGCGAGGTCGGTTGAAGGCCAGGTCCGTCATCGTGTTGACGGTGCGGAACAGCCGCCCGAACGGGTCGCCGCGATAGTTGCTGTGCTCGGCCACGCCGGCGGCCACCAGTGGGTGGGCGATCTCCAGCATGACCGCCCGCGCGCCGGAGAGCGTGGTTAGCCACTCGCGGTTGATGCGCCAGAAGGGTGAGGCGGGCGAGAAGCGCGGCTCGGCTGAGGCATCGTGCAGGGGTGAGAGCGCCATACGTTGAGTCTATCACTTGCCCGCCAGGCCGGCGATGTCGCCCGCCTTTTCTCTCCCGATTCACCGCTCCTCGATTCATGCGTGCTGCGCTCCCGGCCGCTTGACGATCTCGTCCGAGCTGGTAGCCTAGCGTTGATCCGGGTCCGGCAAAGGCTTGCCCGACCCTCGGTTTGGAGAGAGTTTCTTGGTGGAAAGGTAGCCTGTCATGCTGCGTGGCCTGGCCTTGGCATTCATTGCACCTTTGGCTCACAGGCTTGGCCACAGCGAGCTGGCCGCCAAGCGTCAATCCGTTCTGGCGCTGGCCGTTTCATCTCGTAGCTCTCGGCCTGGTGTTTGTGCTGGCCCTGCCTGAGGTGTTCTGGCGGCGGACCAACCAATTCAGAAGGAGCAAATGACCGCAACCGTTGGCCGCGTTATACTTGCCCGCGACAGGCTGCCGCGGGCTCCCCAGAAAGGCCCATTGGTCTGATGCGGGGCCGGGCATAAATTAAAACCGGATCGGCCTGATCTGCATGAATGCCGTCACCTTTTTCCTCTCCGACCTGTACGCCCTCACCTTGCTCCTCACCACGGCGGTGTATGCGGTCATCGCCCTGCTTGCGCTCCTGCAGCACGCCACGCGCGGCATCACCACCGATTGGCTGGGCCTGTTGGCCGTCGCTGCTGCCTCCTGGGCTTTCGTGCAGCTCAGCGCGCGCCTGGGCTGGTTCTCCACCGCCAGCGCCGACCTGGCGGGCCGCCTTTCATATTACGCGGCGCTGACCTTTGCCGGTCTGCTGGTGCATTTCTGCCGCGCTTTCCTGCGCCAGGGCGACCCCGGCTGGAGCTGGTTGGGGCTGCTCGGCGCCTGGCTGATTCTGGCGGCGCTGCTGGAAGTGAATCCCGGGCGCTGGCCGGAGGCGATCCCGGTGACGCCCGGCCTGCTCCTCATCCGCGCCGGGCTGGTGGATGTGGTGTTGATCGGCGGCTGGGCGTTCATGATCGGCGGCGCAGCGGTCATCACGCTCCGGGCGCTGCGCCAGGCCCACCAGCCGTTGCACCGCAATCGCATCGCCTACTGGGCGCCGATCCTGGCCCTCACCGTGCTGGGCCATGGCCTGGTGTTCCTGGGACGGCAGAGCGCCCTTTTGGTAAGCGAAATCGGCCAGCTGGTGGTGGTGGTGGCCGTCCTCCTGGCGACCTCGGTGACGCTGAAGCACAGCCTGCCGGATATGCGGCAGATGGCGCGCCGGGTCCTGACCTACACGCTGACGCTGGCGCTGATTGTGACAGCGGAAGCGCTGGGCTACTTCGCCCTGCAAGCCTGGCTGGCGAGCCAGTGGCCTCAGTTTCTGGCCGGCGCGCAGGTAACCCTGGCGGTCTTCATCGCCGTGGGCTTTGTGCCCACTCTGCGCCTGGTGGAGCGCGGCGTCAACCGGCTGTTGCTCCGGCGCGACTACGACTCTAGCCGCGTGGTGCGTGATTACAGCATCGGCATCAGCAACATCCTCGATGTGCATGAGCTGGCCAAGGTCTCGCTGGCCATCATCCGCGATGCCCTAAGCGCCCAGCATGGCCGGCTGTTTCTGGTGGATCGCAAGGTGCAGGTGGATGCGCCCGGCTTCTTCTTCGAGCTGCGTGCCGTGGGCGACCCGACTCAGTCGGAGATCGGCGTGCTGAATGAGATCAGCCCGGTGGCGCAATACCTCTTCCGCGAGTATCGCCCGTTGACACAGTACGACATTGACCTGCTGCCGCGCTTCCAATCCCTGGCAGAGGCGGAGCGCCAGTGGCTGGCGGGCCTGCGGGCCGATGTGTACGTGCCGGTCTATTCGCAGGGCAACTGGATCGGCCTGTTCGCGCTCGGGCCGAAACTGACCCGCGACCGCTACTTCGACGACGACCTGCAATTGCTGAGCACGCTGGCGGACCAGACGACGGTGGCGCTGGTGAATGCGCGCCTGGTGGATAACCTGATCCGCATGAACCAGCAGCTCCGCGAGGCGTTCGAGGCCCGCGACGAGGCCAACCGCCGCCTGGCCGACCTCGACCGCGCCAAGTCCGACTTCATCGCCGTGCTCTCGCACGAGCTGCGCACCCCCCTCAGCATCCTCACCGGCTACAGCCAGTTGCTCGCCACCGACCCGGAATTCGCCGGCAACCCGGCCAACGAGCCGCTGATCGAGGGGATGACCAAGGGCGGCGCGCGCCTGCAGGAGATCGTGGACTTGATGATTGATATGGCGGCGATTGACAACCAGGCGCTCAGCCTGTACCACGAGCCGGCCCCCGTCGCGCCCGTCATCCGCGCCGTCGCCGAGAAATATCAGGCCGCCCTGCTGGAACGCAACTTGCGCCTGACGTTAGACCCCGGCCTGGACAGCCTGCCCAGCGTGGAGGCCGATACCGGCATGCTGGGCAAGGTCTTCTATCACCTGCTCGGCAACGCCATCAAGTACACGCCCGACGGCGGCCAGATCGCCGTCAGCGGGCGGGCGCTGGATTTCGGCCATCCCTCCATGCCCGACGGCGGCATCGAGGTCGTGATCAGCGACAGCGGCATCGGCATCGCGCCGGACAAGCTGGAGCTGATCTTCTCCAAGTTCTACCGCACCGGGGAGGTCTCGCTGCACTCCAGCGGCCGCACCAAGTTCAAGGGCGGCGGGCCGGGGCTGGGGCTGGCGATAGCACGCGGCATCATCGAGGCGCATGGCGGGCGGCTGTGGGCCGAGAGCCGCGGCTATGATGAGGAGCGTTTCCCCGGCAGCCACTTTCATATGGTGCTGCCCAGGCGTTCGAAGACCGGCAGCCTGCTCAACAGCGCCGGGAAGTTCGCGATGTTCCGCGGGCCGCTGAACGACTCGCCCGTGTCGGTCGCGCGCCAGTCGCCCGGCGGCACGTAGATGTTGCGGGCGCGCGCCCCCGCCTCCACCACCGGCGCCACCAGCACGTCCTCCCCCAGCAGGAACTCATCATCGCAGAGCAACGCGCGCTCGTCGTGCGGGGCCAGCCAGGAGACCGGACGGATGATCGGCGCGCCGGTGCGCGCGGCCGCGCGCGCCAGTTGCAGGATGCGCGGCGCGAAGGCCTCGTGCAGGCGGGCGGCTTCGCGGCAGAGCGCGTTGCATTCCTCGCCATACTCCCAGGGCGCCAGGCTGAACTGCATCGCCGGCAACAGCGCATTGAGCTGCGCCCAGCGGATCATCAACTCGGCGTTGGCTTCTTCGGCGTAAGCATTGCCGCCGATCATATCGGGCAGCACGAAGGGGTAGCCGGTGAGCGCCAGCGAGAGCGCGCCGGGGATGACGGAGCGCAGGCCGTTGGCGCGGCTCCAGTTCGTCGTTTTGTCCCACTGGCGGAAGAAGATGGGCGCGCGCTGGTTGAGCCAGCCGGTGCGCACCTCGCACAGCGCGAAGTGCTCGGCCACGAACGCAACGTAGCGGTGCGAGTAGTCGTTGGCCGTGAGCGGCGCGTGGGTCAGCGCCTCGGCGGGGAAGAAGACGCCCTCGCCCGCATCGAACTTGAAGCCGTCCAGACCGGTCTCGGCCTGCAGGGCGCGCAGCCGCGCCAGGAACCACGCCAGGGCCTCGGGGTGGCTCACGTCGAGCAGGCCGCCGCGCCCCTGCCACCACGGCACCAGGTACGGCTCGCCGCTCCGGGTGCGCACCAGGTAGCCGCGCGCGGCGCCCTCGGCAAAGGCTTGTGAGGCCGGCTCGAGGAACGGGATGACCCAGGCCGTGACGGCGAAGCCGAGGCGGTGCAGCTCGTCCACCATCCCGCGCGGATCGGGGAAGCGCGCCGGGTCGAAGCTCAGGTCGCCGTAGCGCACCTGCCAGCGGTCGTCAATCTCCAGCACATGATAGGGATAGCCGTGCTCGCCGATCTCGTACGCGAATTTAAGCACGGTCTGCTGATCCACCTGAGTCTTGTAGCGCGCCCAGGTCGTCCAGGTCGGGCGGATGAAAAGTTCGGCGGGCGGCGTGCCGGTGGGCCTGCCCAACTGCTCGATGAGCAACCGGTGCGCGCCGGGCAGGTCGTCGGCGAGCAGCACGTCGTAGCACAGGTCGGGGCCGGATAGGGTCAAATGGCCGTCGCCGATTCCGCCGGGGTCGGCCCACGGGCGTTCATCGAAGGGGGCCTGCTGCGGGCCGAGGTCCCACTTGTGCCGTCGCCGGTCGGGGGGCGGCTGATTGATCCCGATGCTTAACGGCTCCGAGCGTACCAGGATCGCCAGCCCGTCCGAGGCGAGCAGCGCGGGCGTGAGAATGCAGGATAGCCCGGTGGGGCCGTTATCCGAGGTGATGAGCGGCGACTCGGCCAGCATGGCCTGGTTGAGCGGCCAGAGCTGGTGCAGCAGTTGGCCGAGGCCGAACCAGTGAGAGGTGAGAGGGAAGCGATTGGTGGTTGAAGCGTTGAGATTGGAGATTGGAGACCGCCACTCCACCGAGAGCGTGTTTGCGGAAAGTGTGAGAGTAAGCGTGGCGGACGGGAAGTGAACTTGCGCGGTGTGGCCGGTGAGTTGCCAATCTTTGAAGGCCTCGGGGTGCGGCGCGGTGCTGAGAAGCGGCCGCTCATTGCGGTAGAGCGTAAAGTTGAACGGCTCGCGGGTGAGTTGCAGGCGGTAGGGTGGGTGGTGGAGGTGCATGGGGCGGATTGTAACGCGGGGAGAAATTTTGCGGCGAGGCGCCGCGCGCAAAGCGCGCGGCCAGAGGGGGCGCAGCCCCCTCTGGACTCCCCCAGCATCCACAAACCATAAGGAGGGTTTAGGAAACCCGGAGGATTTGGCGCACGCGAAGGTTGTCGAGTCAGACCTGAGTGGCGCGAGGTTACGCCCGAATCTCCTGCCGCTGGAAGAGCACGTAGGCGGCGGCGAAGAGCAGGATGATGGCTGCAATCAGGCCGGTAAGATGCGGCCAGACCAGGGCCAGGCTCTCGGTGAAGGGCAGCGGGCTGCCGAGCACGGCGCGGTGTAACTGGATGGGCAGGATGGGCCCAAGCGCCCGGGTGGAGGGGTTCAACAGCGCCAGCACCACCTCCGCATAGAGCGTGTTGGGCGAGAATCGCGCCAGCGCCAGCTCCAGCTCGGTCCGCGCCAGCAGGCAGTTCATCCACCCGCCCGGGTTCCACAGGGCGCTGCCCTCGTCGCAGCGCAGGATGGCCTGCGCCAGTACGCCGGCGAGGATGCCCCAGAAGACAGTGAAGAACAGCCAAACGGCGATGGCGGCCAGCGCCGCAGTGGCCGGCTGCCGGAAGATCACTGAGAAGACGAAGGCCAGCCCCAGCCATACCCCGCCGTAGGCGATGGTGGCCAGCAGAAACATCAGGCCTCGCGCCACTTCCTCCGCGCTGGGCGGCACGCCGAGGAAGATCAGGCCTGCCCCGGCGATGAGGAGCCAGATGGCGGTCAGCACCATGGCCAGCGTCGCCAGCCCGGCCAGGTACTTGCCCAGCAGCAGCGCGTCGCGATAGATCGGCTGGGCGAGGATGCGGCTCATCGTGCGGCGGTTGAACTCGCCGTTGATCGTATCGAACCCGAGCGCGATCGCCACCAGCGGGGTGAGGAAGCTCAGAAAGGCCACAAAGGCCGGCAGAGGCTCCTGCGCCGTGGTGAACAGCCGTAGCAGCAGGAAGGGATCCTGGGCCGTGGTCGTGCGGATGACATTGATGGCCGCGTACAGTGCGCCGGCGGCGGCCAAGAGGCCGAGTATTTCGAGGATCTGGATGCGCGTCCCGGTCAGGTTGTCGGCCATCTCTTTGGCCATCACCGTCCACATCCCCTGCCAGGGTGAGCCTTCACGTCGCATGGGGCACCTCCCGAAAGTAGTGGGCATAGACTTCGTCCAGGCTGGGCTGTTCGAGGTCGAGCGAGAGCAGCGTGCCGCCGTGGGTCATCACTGCGCGCGCCGCCTCGCCGCGCACATCGTGCCGGGCCTCGAGCAGATAGTGGTACACACCATCCTGGCGATTGCTCGATGTGACCCGCACGACGCCGGCCAGGCCGTTGAAGCAGTCGGCGAAGTCCGACCCCTGGGCCTCGAGGCGGATGTTGTACGCGCCGCCCAGCACGCGCTGCGCCAGGTCCGGCACCGTGCCCTCCAGCACCAGCCTCCCCTGGTGGAACAACCCCACCCGGTCGCAGATCGCCTGCACCTGATGCAGCAGGTGGGAGGAGAGCATCACGGTGACGCCCTCGTCCTTGAGGCTGCGGACCAGGTTGAGGAATTCGCGCGCGGCCTGCGGGTCGAGGCCGAGCGTCGGCTCGTCGAGGATGACGATCTCGGCCTGTTTCACCAGCAGCTCGGCCAGCCCCAGCCTCTGGCGCATGCCGTGCGAAAACGTCCGCACCGGGCGGCGCAGCGCCTCTTCGCTCAGCCCCATCCGCTTCAGGGCGGCCTCGATCCGCGGCGCCATCTCCCCGGCAGGGATGCGATTGAGGCGGGCAATGTACCGCAGGTTCTCGCGCGCCGTCAGTTCGTCGTAGAAGCCCACCTGATCCGGCAGGTAGCCGACGCGCGCCTTCACCTTCAACGGCTCGCGGGTCGGGTCGTAACCCAGCACGCGCACGCGGCCCGCCGTCGGCTCGGTGAGGCCCAGCAGCATCAGGATGGTCGTCGTCTTGCCCGAGCCGTTCGGCCCGAGCAGCCCGAAGACTTCACCGCGCCGAATGGTCAGGTCGAGGTTTTCGACCGCGATCTTCGTCCCGTAGCGTTTGCTCAAACCGCTCGTCTCGATGACCGTTTCCATCGTCTGCCTCGTTCAGCTTCAGCGGCGGCCAAAGCGCGCTACCGCCAGGGCGACCACGCCCAGGGCGGCGGCAATCAGGCCCAGGCCGACGATGCCCCACCAGGTCGAGGTCTCGACCGTGATGCGGAACTCGCTGGATTCGAGGCTGCCGCCGGCCGGCACGGCGCGGAGCGTCACCATGTAGTCGCCGGCGATGGCCTTCTCCGGCGGTTTGATGTTGGCCTTGACCCGGATTTCGCTCTCAGGCGCCAGCTCGGGGATGATCTCCGGATCGAAGGTGACCGACCACTGAGCCGGCGGCGAGGCCTCGAGGCGCACCTCGTTGGCCGGCGCCGTCCCCGAATTCCTCACGATCAGCTCGAGCGGCGTCTCCTGGCCGGCCGTGGCGCGGCCGCTCAGGCGGCCATCCGGCGCCGTCAGCGTCAGATCGAACTGGCCCGTCACCGTAGCCGTCAGCTGGACTTCGTCGGCGATCTGTTCGCTTTCCACCCGTACCAGGATAGGATAGTCGCCGGCCGGGGTTTGCCGCGCCGGGCGCACCTCGATGTCCACGTTCTCCGTCTGCCCGGCCCGGATCGGCAGGCTGGTCAGTTCCTGGCCGGCCGATTTGAACGTGACCCGGAAGTTCTCGGGCGCCTGATAATTAAAACTGACCAGCGCTTCCTGATCGGAGTCGTTCTTGACTCGGACCCGGTATGTGAATGTGGAGTTGGGGGTGCCACGTTGCAGTGGCCGCTCGACCTCGGCGGTGAGGCGGGGCGGCAGGCTGCTCCCCACGATGAACTCGAGCGGCAGCCGGGCCTGCACCGTCCCACTCCGGGCGATGACTTCGAGCTTGTAGATGCCGTCGGCGGCCTTCTCCGGCAGCTCGATATTCAGCGTCACTTTCTGGGTCGTCCCTTCCGGCACGTAGACCGACCGCACTACCCGGCCGCCCCCTTGGAACACCACGCGCCAGCCCTCGGGCGCTTCCCGGATCTCCAGTTGCACCGTTGTGGGAGGGAGGTTGACGCTCTTGAGGTCCAGCGAGACGCTCAACGTCTCACCGGCGCGCACTTCCTGCGCCGGATAGGTGGTGAACAACAGAAGCTGACCGGAGTCGGTCTGGGCTTGGGCAACTCCGAAGGCGGATAAGCTCAGACAAGCAACCAACAGGATAGGGATGAGGCGGGACATAGTAGACTTCTCTTCCAGGTTTGGGACCCCTGCGCCGGGCGCGGGAGCATCGCGCCCGGCCGACCGGGAAACGCGGGCCGATCAGTACTCCGGCGTGGGCGCCGGCCCGTTGTGGGCGCCCTTCTTCTCCGGGGCGTCGGTGATGAGCGCCTCGGTGGTGAGCAGCATGCCGGCAATCGAGACGGCGTTCTCGACCGCCGTGCGCGTCACCTTCGCCGGGTCAATGATGCCGACCTGAAGCATGTCCACATAGCTGCCGGCCATCACGTCATAGCCGATGTTCTTGTTCTTCTCCTCCTTTTGGCGCTTGCGGATCTCCGCCAGCACCACCGAGCCGTCCAGCCCGGCGTTTTCGGCGATCTTGCGCGTGGGCGCCTCGAGGGCGCGGCGCAGGATGGCGAGGCCGTAGCGGGCCTCTTCGTCATCGAGTTGCACCTTGTCCAGCGCCGGGATCGCGTTCAGCAGCGCCACGCCGCCGCCTGGTACGATGCCCTCCTCCACCGCCGCGCGGGTCGCCGAGAGCGCATCCTCCACACGATGCTTCTTCTCCTTCAACTCGACCTCGGTGGCCGCGCCGACGCGAATGATGGCCACGCCGCCGGAGAGCTTCGCCAGCCGCTCCTGCAGCTTCTCCTTGTCATAGTCCGAGGTCGTCTTCTCGATCTCGACCTTGATCTGCTCGATGCGGCCCTTGATCTCCTTCTCGCGGCCCTTGCCGCCGACGATGGTGGTATTGTCCTTGTCGGCCACCACTTTCGCGGCCTGGCCCAGATCGCTGAGGTTGACCGACTCCAGCTTGCGGCCGGTCTCCTCGCTGATGAACACGCCTCCGGTCAGGATGGCGATGTCCTGCAGCATAGCCTTGCGCCGGTCGCCGAACCCGGGGGCTTTGACCGCCAGCACGTTGAGCGTGCCGCGCAGCTTGTTCAGCACCAGCGTGGCCAGCGCCTCGCCGTCCACGTCCTCGGCGATGATAACCAGGTCGCGCTTGCCGGCCTGGACCAGCTTCTCCAGCAGCGGGACCAAGTCCACTGCCGCGCTGATCTTTTTCTCATGGATCAGGAGGTAAGGGTTCTCCAGCCGGGCCTCCATCCGCTCGCTGTCGGTGACGAAGTATGGCGAGATGTAGCCCCGGTCGAATTTCATGCCCTCGACATACTCCGTCTCGAAGGCCAGCCCCTTGGATTCCTCCACCGTGACGACGCCGTCCTTGCCGACTTTGTCCATTACATCGGCGATCAGGTTGCCGATCTCGACATCGGCGGCAGAGATGGCGGCGATATGGGCCATATCCTCCTTGCCCTCGATCTTGCGCGCCGATTTGCGCAGCGCCTCCGACACGGCCCGCTGACCGGCTTCTAGCCCGCGCTTGATCAGCATCGGGTTGGCGCCGGCGACGATGTGCTTCAGGCCCTCATTGAAGATCTGATGTGCGAGCACCGTCGCCGTGGTCGTGCCGTCGCCGGCCACGTCGTTGGTCTTGGTGGCGGCCTCCTTGAGCATCTGCGCCCCCATGTTTGGGTATTTGTCTTCCAGTTCGATTTCCTTGGCCACCGTCACGCCGTCGTGGGTGATGGTGGGCGCGCCGAACTTCTTGTCCAGCGCAACGTTGCGACCCTTCGGGCCCAGCGTCGTCGCCACGGCTGTGGCCAGAATATCAACACCGTGCTTGAGGTGGCGGCGAGCCTCGTCTTGAAAGGTGAGTTGTTTTGCGGCCATAAACAACCTCCACTCTGAGCTGGAAAGTTCGAGCTTATCTCTCAACTTCGCCCTGGCGGGTCGGCTGGCGAAGGCAAGGCTTTCGCCAGGCCCCCGGTTCAGGTTCTGGTCGGTAATTCCGTCGAGCCGAGCCGGTCAGGTCACAATCGCCAGCACATCGCTTTCCCTCAGGATCAGATATTTGGTGCCGTTCTGCTTGATCTCCGTCCCGGCATATTTGGCGAACAGGACTCGGTCATCGGGGCTGACCTCGATCGGGATGCGTTCTCCCTTGGAGTTGCGCGCCCCCGGCCCAACGGCGAGCACGCGGCCCTGCATCGGTTTCTCTTTGGCCGTTTCGGGCAGGAGCACGCCTCCCGCGGTTCGGTCCTCCGCCTCGATCGGCTCCACGATCAATCGGTCATTGAGTGGTTTGAGATTCGGTTTTGGCATAGACAGACTCTCCTCTGCCGCGGCCGGACACGCTGACGGGCCGGTCGGCGGCGGACAGGCATAACAGGCGCCCATGTTCCGACTGACGCCCGTGCCCGGGCGCGGGCTGCAATCTGTGTTTTGCGATTGAGGTGAACGTTCTCGACGATTCGCGTATAAACACGGCGTATTAGAAATTCGCTAACGACCCTCCGGCGCCGGCGACATTAATCAAACTTTTAGATTCTCAGTACTTCACGAAAGCATCCTGATCCTTCGGCTTCGCTCAGGAGAGGGCCGCGCTTCTTCGACTGCGCTTTGCTCCGCTCAGAATGCGCGGCCCGCAGTCGAAGGATGCGCCGTTTCGTGATCTACTGATTCTCGAAGTTAATGGGCAATCGCGTTGCCACCCCCTGCCGGGAAAATATGCCCGAAAGGGCCGTCTTGGCTCAATCCGGCCTGAGCAGGTGAACGTCCTCGATCTGCAGCCACTGGGCTTCTTTCGTCTCGCATAACCCAAAGCTGAATTTACCTGCCCGCGAAGCGACGGCGTACTGGTTGTCCAGCCACAGCACCAGGCCGAGCGGGCCACGCGGCGGGGCGGGAGAGCGCAGCCGCTCGGCGCCATCTACGCGAAAGACCGCCTCGGTTTCGAGCCAGTCAATTTCGTAGGTGTGCCAGTCGGTGAGCGCCACATCGTCGAGCAGGGCTTCATGGGCCTGGACGAGACGACGCGCGGCCGCCATCACCGGCGCGCCCAGCCCCGGCACAAGAGTCAGGGCAATGGCCGCCGCCGCCGCCGGGGCGACGAGCAGCGAGGGGTAGCGCCTCGCGTTGAGCGTGGCCGCCTTCCAGCCAAAGCCCGGCACGCCCTCGGCCAGCGCCATATCCGACGGCGGCGAGGCATAGAAGAACCAAACCGTGTTGGGCGCGGCCAGGACATTGCCGCCGGTGAGGGTGAAGGGGTTGTTCCAGAAGCCGAAGCCGAGCGTGCCCGTGGGCTGCGCGTGCGAGGCGCGTGCGCGCAGACGCAGCCTCACGGGTGGAGAATCCGGCAGCCGCCATCGGGCCGCCTTCCCGTAATCGTCCAGTTGCGCATCCGCGTAGCGGCGCGCGCCAAGCGGTGGAATACTCAGATTCCAGCCCCGATCGGTGCGCCTCACTCGGCCGCCGCCGATCTCCAACGTGTTGAGCATGGCATGAGTATAGCCGGACTGTGCGACCCCTTGACCATCGGGCGACTTGTGTGCCCTCTGCCTCAAGGCTATAATTTCCCGTGCAAGGAACGGCAATGGAAATCGTCTGGCACGGTCACTCGTGTTTTCGCATGATCGAACGGGGCATGGCCTCGGTCGTCACCGATCCATACGATGATTCGCTCGGCTACCCGCCGCTGAAGCTCAAGGCCGATATCGTCACGATCAGCCACGCGGCGCCCGGCCACAGTTACGTGGACGCGGTCAAGGGCGGCAATGTGCATACCCTCACCGGCCCGGGCGAGTATGAGATTGGCGGTGTCTTCATCACCGGCCTGTCCACCGACGGCGACCGCAGGAAGAAGGGCGCGGACGGCAAACGCAACACGCTGTATGTTTTCGACTTCGACGGGCTGACGGTCTGCCATCTGGGGGACCTGGACCACGTGCCCACGCAGACGCAGATCGAGGCGCTCGGCGCGGTGGACGTGGCGCTGATTCCGGTGGGCGGCGGCGGCGGGCTGAACGCGGCGCAGGCGGCGGAGGTCGTCTCGCTGCTTGAGCCGTCGGTGGTTATCCCGATGCATTACAAGACCGCGGCGACCTCGCTCAAGCTCGATCCGGTCAGCAAGTTTCTCAAGGAGATGGGCCTGGGCGCCCTCAAGCCGGAGCCGGCGATCAAGCTGAGCAAGAGCAGCCTGCCCGACGAAACGAAAGTGGTGTTGCTGGATTACAAATCAGATTAGGCAAAAGCTATGACGGTCAAGATTCTCATGTCGTGGGACATCAAGCCGGGGCGCGAGCAGGAGTATTTCGAGTTTATCGTGCGCGAGTGGGTGCCGGGCCTGCAAAAGCTCGGCATTGACCCGACGGACGCCTGGCTGACGCAATACGGCAGCGCGCCGCAGATTCTCACCGGCGGCACCGCCCGCAACCTGAAGGTCATGCGCCAGATCATGGACACCGATGCGTGGCAGACCCTCAAGGAACAATTGCTCGGCTTTGTGGATAACTACGAGGAACGCGTGGTGAAGGCCAGAGGCACGTTCCAAATGTTGTGACGCCCGACCCGGGAAAAGAAAAACGGGCGGCCGGTTCCCAGGGAACGCGGTCGCCCGTTTTGATTCACGCCGGCGAGCCGGTCATTCGCTCGACGCGGCGGACTTAGACTCGGACTTCGTCTCCGGCTTGGTCTCGGCCTGCGTTTCCGCCTTGCCGGCCTCGCCCGTCTTTTCTTTCCCGCTGCTCTTCTTGTTGGAGGTTGTGGCCGAGGCCGACTTGCTGTCGTTGATGTACCAGCCGGAACCTTTGAAGACGATACCGGCGGCCTGCGGCACGCGATTGACTTTGCCGCGGCACTCCGGGCAACGCGTCAACGGCTTGTCAGTGAACTTCTGGAAGCGTTCGAATTCGACGCCGCAGTTGCTACAACGATACGCATAGGTGGGCATAGGCGATCTCCATTCGGCAAAACTGGCACAATCTTAGCGGAGGTATATCAGAGAATCATCAGCGGCCCGGCCCGCGACCGGCGTTCACTCATCTGCCTCGCCTTCGTCATCGGGCGGGTCGTCGCCCTCCTCCAGCGGGCGAAGACGGCCAACGTACAACTGTCGCCCGAGCCGTCGGTCGAACTCCGTCCAGGGCGGGCCGTCCTTCGTTGTGCGCAGGCGGTCGCGGCCCGCCTTGAGCAGCTGATCGAAGCGGTTCAGGTCGGCGCTCAGTTCCTCCAGGTGATGCAGCGCCAGCGCCTCCAGAGTCTGCGGGCGGCGCGGCGACCCCCACTCGTAACGCCCATGATGGCTGACCAGCATGTGCCGGAGGCGCAGGCTGAGCTCGGCGGGGAAGTCCGGCAGCTGGGCCAGGGCTGCGTTTACCAGCTCGGTGGTCAGCACCAGGTGGCCGACCAGGCGGCCTTCGTCGGTGAAGGCGATCTCACGCGACCAATCGTACTCGCGCACCTTGCCCAGGTCGAAGAGCAGCACGCCGGCATAGAGCAGGTCGGCGTCCAGGGAGGGGTAAAGCTCGCAGACGGTGCGCGCCAGCTTGAGCATGGCGACGACGTGCTCCAACAGCCCGCCCAGGTAAGCGTGGTGGACGCGCCGTGCAGCGGGTGCCTGCGCCAGCTTTGCGCGGAAATCGGGGTCGTCGTAGAAGCGGCGGACGAGCGCGCTCAGGTGCGGGTTGCTCAGGCCGGCGATCACGGCGTCGGCCTCGGCCAGCAGCGCATTCACATCACGCTCGGTGGCCGGCAGGAAGTCGGCCAGGTCAAATTCGTCCGGCCGGGCCGGGCGTAGCTTGTGGATGATGAGTTGCGTGCGGCCCAGATACTCTTCCACATCGCCGGCGATCTTGAGCACGTCGCCTTCTTCGAACTTCGCGGCCGCCTCGAGTGCGTTGTCCCAGACACGCGCCAGGAGCTGCCCCGTCCGGTCGCTCAAGATCAGCGTCAGGAAGCTGCCCTTGCTCCGATCGCGGAACGGCTCCAACTGCTTGTAGCGTGCCTGGAAGAAGCCGGTGACGCGCTCGCCGAGCCGGAGCTCCGAGATGAAGACACCCTTGCCCGGATGTTTTGGGGTCATGCGGCGGCTCCCGGCTCCAGCGGCAGGGTGAAGCAGAAGGCGGTGCCGCCTTCGGGCCGATTCTCGACCCAGATGCGCCCGCCGTGCGCCTCCACCGCCATCTTGCAGAAGGTCAGGCCCAGGCCGGTGCCCTCGCGCCGGCCCTTCTGCCCCTGCACCTGCACGAAGCGATCGAAGACACGGTCGCGGTATTCGGCGGGGATGCCCGGCCCGTTATCCAGCACGGTGCAGAGGATGCTGGGTTTGGTCCGGCCGTTGGTGGCGGTCGAGTGCTCCGGGTTCGCACCGCCGGCGGCGGTGAGCACCTCGGCCCGCACCTGCACCTGGCCGCCGGGCGGCGAGAACTTGAGCGCATTGTCAATCAGGTTGGTCAGGACGCGGCTGAGCTTGTCCGGGTCGCCGTGTACCACGGGCAGGACGGGCGGCACTTCGCTGAGGAGCACCAGGCCCTGATCGTTCGCCAGTGGCGTCAGGTCGGCCAACACTTCCTCCACCAGCGCGCTGAACTGCACCGGCCGGCGATGGATCTGCAGGTCGCCGGACTCCATGCGCGAGATGTCGAGCAGGGTGCTGACCAGGCCGATCATCTTGTTGCAGGAGCGAATGGCGACCTCGAGCGACTGGCGGATGAGCGGCGTTTGCTGTTCGGGCGCCAGCCGGTCGCGCATCAGGTGCAGGCCGGCCAGCATCGAGCTGAGCGGGCTGCGCAGGTCGTGCACGATCATGTTGGAGAGCGTATCGCGCACCTGCTGCAGCTCGCGCTCCTCGGTCATATCGCGCAGGATCAACACCCAGCCGATGGCGCGGGCAAACTGGTCGAGCACGGGCGCGCCGGTGCGTTCGAGGTAGCGCGTCTTTTGGGACTGCACCCGGTACTGGACCTTGGGGATAGACAGCGCCAGGCCGGCCCGCAGAGTCAGCAGCAGCTCCTCCAGCTCCGATTCCATGAAGCCGAGCTTGCCGGCAATGTCCAGGGTCTCATCGGCTAGCAGGGTGGTGAGCGGCTGGTTGAGCAGGCGCGCCACGGGCACGCCCCAAAACTCCTCGATGCGCGGGTTGACCAGGGAGATCAGCCCGCTCGAGTCGATCACCAGCACGCCCTCGCGCGTCGAGTTGAGGATCGCCGCCAGCCGGTCGCGGCTCTCGATCACCTGCTGGAAAGACTGCGCATTTTGCAGCGCCACGCCCGCTTGGTTCGCCAGGTTCTGGATCAGTTGCAGCTCCGCCGGCGGGTATTGGCGCGGTTCCAGGCTATACAGCCGCACCAGGCCCACCACCTGGTTGACGGCGATCATCGGCGCCAGCAGGACGGTGCTCATCTGCTCGGCGCGCAGGACTTCCAGTTCGCGCGGGTCGGCGGTGTCGCCGGCCTGCACGCTTATCGGGCGGCGTTCGGTGATGGCTTGTTGCACCGCCGGGTAGTCGGCCACCGCCTGTGACTGGGGTGTGTACGGTTCGATGAGCTGGAAGGTGCGGGCTGTGGGGTCAACTTCCGCCAATGTGCACTTGTCGGCGTCCAGCGCCTCGGCCAGCTTTTGCACGATCAGGCTTTGCACGGTGCGCAGATCGAGGTTGGCCGTCAGCTTGCTGCCGGACTCGAACAGGATGGCATGTTCCTTCTGCCGCGTCTGCGCCTGTTCTTTGAGCGCGGCGTTGGTCAGCGCCAGCGCCACCAGGTGGGCGGCCTGCACGGCGAAGGCTTCATCTTCCGGGCTGAAGGCGTTAGGCTGGGCGCTCAGCAGGCGGATGACGCCGAGGCGTCGGTCGCCTTGCAGCAGCGGCACGCATATTTCCGAACGCATGCCGGCATACTGCTCCAAGTAATCGGGATCGGCCTGGAGGTGGCCAACGCGCACGGCCTGTCCGAGGCGCAAGGCGCGGCCGGGCAGGCCGGCCTCCGGCGAGGCAATGGCAGCGTGTTCCGCAACGGCCTGCGCCTCCGGGAGGCCGGCGCTGGCGACGTATTGCAGACTATTGCCCGAAGAACTCAGCAGGCCCAACTGCGCGATGCGAGCGTCGGTCGCTTCGGCAATTTGACGGATGATGCTGTCGTAGGGCAAGGCCGACCCGGAGAAGGCGCGCAGGGTGTCGTTGAGCTGCACCAGCGTGTCGAACTGACGGGCGCGTTCCAGCAGGGAGTGCGCCTGACGGCCGGCCACCTCGGCTCGGGCTGCCAGCAGGGTGGATTGGCGCTGCTGCTGTTCGATTTGCTGGCGTGCGTCTTCCAGGTCGCGCCGGCTGTGCTGCAACTGATCTTCCTGATTGAGCAGCCGCCACGATGACCAGTAGAACCAGAGCGTGAGCACGGCAAACAGGCCGCCCATGACGCGCACCAGGCTGGCCTCGAACTCGGTGATTTGCAATGCCCGGATCAGGGCCAGCGGCGCGGGCGCCAGAAGTGCCAGGCTGACGGCGCCGACGTTCTCCCGAAAGAACTGCGTGGCCGCGCCGGGTGTGATGGAAGTCTCGACGGTGAGCGTGGCAACGTACAGCAGCAGAAAGATGATGGCGAAGATGCCCAGCACCACCGGCGATTGCGGGCCGCTGGACCCGATGATCTGCTCCGCCAGGAAACGATCGGCCGCACCGGCGACGAGCAGGGGGGTGATCTGCCGCACCAACTGCCAGCGAAAGTCACTGACCCGGCCCGGTCGGTCAGCGGCGGGCGCCGCCGCCGGCCACAACGCCCAGATCGTTTCTCCGACCAGCAGGCCGAGCGCGGTGACGATGACGGCCGGGGCCACACCGTAGGTGAGCAGCAGGCCGACGCCGAGCGCATGCGCCAGGCTGATCTCTGTCTGGCGGACGAGCAGCGGGAAGCGGCTGCACACGGCAATGACGCCGACCAGGAAAAGCCAGGTGAAGAAGGTCTCGACCTGAGCGACCTGGGCGAGGAGGTCGCTCCACATCAGGCTCACCAGGCCGCCGATGATGGTGAGGACGATGAGCGTAATCTGAATGGGTCGGCGATACGGGCGAAACATCGTCTTACGGTGTGCGCGTGGCCGTGGCGCGCAGGGTCGGCGTCGCGCTGGCCGTAGATGTCGGCGTGGCGGTAGGTGCGGCAGTTGTTGTGGCGGTTGCCGCGGCGGTTGCCGTGGCCGTGGCGGAAGGGGTTCGCGTTGGGGTGGCGCTGGGTGCAAGGGTCGGCGTCTGGGTCGGGCGTGCGGTGGCCGGGCTGAGAGCGGTCAGCGCGGCCACGGCAGTGGCCGCCAGCTCGATGGGGGCGTCGGCCTGTGCCAGTATTTGCCAGTCGGCAACCGCCTGTGGCCGTTGGCCCAGCGCTTCGTAAGCGCGCGCGCGCCAGAGACGCGCCTGCACTTGTAGGTCGGCCTCTGCGGCTGACTCCAAAACGGCGCTCAGAGTCTCCACGGCCTTATCGTTCTGGCCGACGGCCAGGTAGGCGCGGCCCAGCCATAATTGCGCTGCTATGTTCTGCGGCGCAATCCGCGTCGCCGCCAGAAAGTTGGAGAGCGCGCCCTCGGGGCGGTTGGTGGCCAGCAACGCCTCGCCGTTACCGAGGTAGGCGTTCAGCAGCAAAGGATCAGCGGTGTTGCGTTGCAGCGCAGCAATCGTCGTGTTGAAGTCGGTGCGCGCCTCCTCGTAGCGTCCGGCCTTGAGCAGCAATTGGCCACGCGCCACGCGCGCCGCCGGCAGAGCGTTGAACCGTGCCAGCGCCTCATTCAGTGCGGACAGGGCGGCCTCGTCCTGCTCGAGCGCGGCCAGGGCCTGGCCATAAGCGGCCAGCGTTTGTCCGGCATAGGCGTTTCCGAAGTTGAGCGCGGCGGCGGCGGGGAACCAGCGGCGAAAGCCGGCGGCGTCGGCCAGGTAGGCGGAGGCCACCGCCAGGTCTCGCGCTGCGCCGGCCGGCTCGCCGGTGGCCAGCAAGGCGCGGCCGCGTGCGTAGTAGGCAACGACATGCGCCGGATCGAGCGCCAGCGCCTGCTCGGCCCAGAGGAGCGCCTCCTGCGGCCGGCCATCGTCGGCGTAGGCCAGGGCCAGGCGCGCCAACACATCACCGTCGTCGGCGGCTAACGCTTGCGCCCGCTCCAGATCCTGCGCGGCGCGCGGGAAGTTGGCGTTGACGCTGAAGATTTCGGCGCGCGTCACCAGCGCGGGGATGAAGCCCGGATCGGCCTGCAGCGCGCGGTCCAGGTCGCGCAAGGCTTCGGCGCTGTTGGCTTGCGCCAGGCGCGTCAGCGCACGGCCATAGAGGGCCGGCGCAAAGGCGGCGTTACGGGCCAATGACTGGCCATATTCGGTGAGCGCCGCTCGCAGGTTGGCCGCGCCACCCTGATTGCGCAGCGCTTCGGCCAAATAGAAGTAAGGATAGGGGCTGTTCGGTGCGGCGTCCTTGGCCTGCTCGCTCAGGCGCACGACGGTATCCCATTGCCCCCGGAAGTAGGCGTCACGGACCAGGCGATAAGCTTCCTGGATCGGCGGCGCGACTTCGGTCGGCACAAAGGGGCGCGGCGTCGCTTCGGGCACACATAGATAGGCAGAGAGCGGCGTCGCCGGATTGACCTGGGTGGGCAGGCCGCAGGTCTCGATCCGGGGCGTCTCGGTCGGCGTCGGGGTCGGCGTGGGCGTCACGGTCGGGGTGGGCGTCGGCGGCGTGATGATGACGATGCGCGGCGGGTTGAAGAGGGCGTTCCAGGCCTGCGGCGCGAGAAAGCGAAAGGCCAGCGTGCTAAGCACCAGGGCCAACACCAGCATGGCCAGGCTGAAGAGCGCCATCACCCGGTTGCGTGGATCGGCCCACAGGCCGCCGGCGACCTGAGCGGCGCGACTCACCGGCTGGGACGGCGTCAGATCGTCGAGGGTCAGGGTGCGGGGCAGGGCGGCATCTTCGGGCCTGAGCGCACCGAGCATGACGAGCCCGCGCCGCGCGGCCAGCGAGTTCGGATCGAGCTTGATGGCTTTCTGTAGGCAGAAGAGCTGCTCTTTTTCCGAATCGACGACGGAACTGAGCCAGACCCAGTAATCTGCCTTTTCCGGGTCGGCCTTGATCAGGCGCGTCAGCAGGTCGCGGGCGCGGCGGCGTTGCCCACCCTTGGCTGCACGGACCGCCTCATTGAACATCTCCACTGACATTGGCGGGAGTGTATCATGCAGGCCAGCGACGCGCAAAGAAAACGCCCGTCGGCCCGGGCCTCGGCTTTAGCTGCCGGAGCCGGCGGGTATAATCGCTGCGATGTTGCGGCTGTTGCTGATGTGCAGCATAAGTGTGAGCCTGGCGGCCTGCGCCCCGCCGTCGGCCTTGCCGCCGCCCACCTCGGCGCTGTGGCCCATGCCGCTCCCTTCTGCCACGGCTGCCCGCCTCGCGCCGCCGGCCACGCCCGTCATCATCGCTTCACCCACCCCTTCGCCGACGCCGGTCGTGCACATCGTGCAACGCGGCGAGACGCTCATCGGTATTGCCGTCAAGTACGGCGTTTCGCTCGACGCGCTGCAACGGGCTAACCCGACCGTCTCGGCGCAATTCCTCGGCATTGGTGCGGCGCTCGTGATCCCGGCCTCGGACGAGGCGGCAGCGATTCAGGCGGCGGGCGCGCCGACGCCGCTGCCCGTCCTGTTCGGCGAGCCGGCCTGTTATCCGCAGGCGACCGGTGCGTTGGTGTGTCTGGTCGTAGCCCGCAACCCGGGGCCCATCGCCCTAGAGGCGGTATCGGCGCGGGTGACACTGGCCGGGGCCGATGGCTTGCCGCTGGCCGAGGCCGTGGCCGCGCCCACGCTGGAAGTGTTGAGACCGGGTAGCGCGATGCCGCTGGTGGCGCGCTTCGCGCCGCCGCTCGCCGGCCACGCCGCCGTCGGTGTGACGCCGTTGACGGCTTTTCCGCTGGCCGCCGAGGCCAGTCGCCTTGTGCCGCTCACCGTCCAGGTCGAAGAGGTTTCTTCGACCGCGTGGCTTTGGATGGTGCGCGGTCGGGTCATCAACGAGTCCGGGATTGGGGCGGCACGCGTTCGTTTGACGTTGGTGTTGTGGGCTGAGGCTGGGGCCGTCGTCGGCGTGCAACAGGTGGATTTGCCGGAGGCGCTGGCTGCGGGCGAAGCGCGCGCGTTTGTGCTGACCGCCGCGCCGGCGGATAAGAGCGTGGCCCAAGCCGAAGTTCTGGCGGAGGGGTATCCATGACCCACTCGCCGCCCAATGCTTCGCCGCGTGTGTACTGGTTCCTGCACCGTGTCTTTCGCTGCCTCGGCTGGCTGCTGCTCCGGCAGGAGGTGATCGGGCTGGAGAATATCCCGGCGCGCGGGCCGTTCCTCGTCGTCGTCAACCATCTTGGCATCGCCGACCCGCCGCTGGTCTTCATCAACGTCCGGCAACAAATGACCATGTTTGCGGCGGACAAGTGGAAGAAAGTTCCAGGCATCCGACAATTGGCGGAGGCGGTAGGCGTGATCTGGGTAGCGCGCGGCGAAGCCGACCTGGGCGCAATCAAGGCAGCGCTGGCCGTGCTGAGGTCGGGCCGGCCGCTGGGCATGGCCCCTGAGGGCACGCGCAGTCTGACGCGTGCGCTGCAAGTCGGCAAGACGGGCGCTGCCTACCTCGCCGACCGGACGGGCGTTCCGATTGTGCCGATTGGGATTGCGGGCAGCGAGAGGCTAATGGAAAATCTCAGGCGCTTGCGCCGGACGCCGGTGCGGTTTGTGGTGGGCAAGCCTTTTCACCTGCCGCCGAACGGTCGCGCAAAGGGAGAAGTTCTGGAGTCTTACACCACCCTGATCATGTGCCACATCGCCGCGCTGCTGCCGCCGCCCTACCGCGGCGTGTACGCGGATCATCCCCGGCTCCTGGAGTTGCTGGCTCAGGCCGAGACGCTCGCTACGAAACCTGGGTGACGACCTTCAGACCTTCGGCGCGGATGAAGGCCTCGACGGCCGGACTCTCCGGCACGGTGATCAGCCGGGGGGCGTCATAAGGGCGGTGCAGGATGAAATGATAAACGCGCCCGCTCGAGTCGCCCCAGCGCGGCCGCAGGTAGACCGGCTCCTCGATACGCCAGTTCAGATCGCGGGCGGCCAACAACAGGCGCAGGCGGGGTTCTAGGTCACTTTGGGGCACGGGTTGTTGCAGGTTGGCCCAGAGGTCTTCGCGAGGTGACAGGTCGGCAACGGCCATCGGTTCAGCTTATTCCTCGGCGCATTGGTAACACCAGCATATCGGGCGCTGGTCAACATTACCTCAACCACGCATTAAGTTTTATCAATCTTGGCAAGCAAAAGCCGGGACGTTGCAGGCAACGTCCCGGCTTTGCGGTGGGCACCGGCCCGATCGGCAGCGGTCGCCGCAGCGGTTGCTGGCGCTCAGGAGGTCGTGTCGTACACCTGCCAGGGTTCCTTGTTGAGTTCCTTCATCTCGCCGCTTTTGATGAAGATGACGCGCTCGGCGATATTGACGCACCGGTCGCCGATCCGCTCCAGGTTGTGAGCAGAGAACAGCAGGTACAGGGCGCGGGTGGTGAGCGTCGGATCTTCGGCGATGAAGCTGATTAGCTCACGAAAGACCTGCTGGTACAGGCCGTCAATGACATCGTCGCGGGCGGCCACGCCGCGCGCCAGGTCGGCATCGCGGGCCACGTACGCGTCGAGCGCCGCGCGCAGCATCGCTTGACACTCCTCCGCCATGCGCGGCATGTCAATCAGCGGCTTCACCAGCGGCTGGTGGCCCATTTTTAATACGGTCTTGGAGATGCCAGCGGCATGGTCGGCCATCCGTTCCAGGTCGGAGATGACATTCATGGCGGCGACGATGAACCGCAGATCGGTTGCCGTCGGCTGTTGCAGCGCAATGAGCCGCAGGCAGTCCTCTTCGATCTTGAAGCGCAGATCGTTGATCTTGGCATCGTCGGCGACGACCTGGCGCGCGAGGTCCAGGTCGCGCTCTTGCAGCGCCTGCATCGAGCGGCCGATGGCCGAGTCCAGCAGGCTGCCCATGCGCAACAGGTCGTCCTGGAGGGTCTGCAGGCCATGGTCGAGTTGAGAGCGGACAGAAGTAGCCACGTCGGTCTCCTTAGCGAGGATGAGGTGAACCTGCCCGGGTCGCAGCTTTCGGTCAGGCCGGCCGGCTCGGCGGCGGGACGCAAAGCGGGATCAGCCGCCGCTCGTGTCCCCGGTGCGCCGAGGCGTTTTCGATGCGCGCGATGATCTCGAGGTGCTCGCTTAGCCCGGTTTGCGGCAGGCGCTGGCCAAGCAATTCTTCGGCGTGAGCCAGGCCGGACTCATGGTTCATTCGGATTTCGATGCGCACGGCGCGCACGGCGCTGCGGTGCAGCGTCACTTCTTCGATGGCCGCTGCCAGGGCGCGATCGGGCGTGCGCGAGCGGCCCCTGGTCATATCCAGGGTGTCGGCGATCCGCAAGACGCCGGCTTCCAAGGTCAGGCACTTCAGACCGTTGAAATGTGTGGCGACCGCATGCATCACTTCGGCGATCAGGGTAGTGCGATCGCGGACCGGGTACAGACCCGTCAGCAGGTCGCGGGCCTTACTCGGGATGAGTGCCAGCCCGAACTCATGATGGCGCTCATAGTGGACGGCCAGGCCCAGGTCGTGCAGGGCGGCGGCCAATACGACCGCGACCTCGGCATCCTCGCGGAGCAAGCCATGGTGGTGTACCAGGCTGGCCGGCTGGCCGGCATCCAGGAGCAGGCGCAGCAGCCGCAGACTGGCGTTGGCCACGATGCGGACATGCGTCTCGCCGTGGTCGCTCAGCCCCAGCCGCTCCACGGCAGTGATATTGGCGCAGCGCCAGAATTGGCGCAACTCGTCATCGGCGTTGATGCGCTCGACCAGGGCCTGCAGCCGTGGGTTATGCCGCGCCGGAACCGAGAACGGGCCATAGCCTGAAAACGATCCGGTGCTCGCGTTGCTATACGAGTTGTAAGGGAGCGCTGGTGCGCTGGTCATACCTCCAACCATTTCTAGCCTAACCTGGAACCTTTTCGAGGGTGATACCACCGGTTTCGAGCAGATCAGCGAAGTGAGGCGGCAGGCCGGAAGCGCGCACGGCACGCGCCGCCTCCGCAACCGGATAGGCTGTCCGGCGCATTTCCACTTCTACCGTGCCGGTTAAATGCACGATCACGTAGCCGGCGCGCGGGTCGCCGTCCTTGGGTTTGCCCACCGAACCACAGTTGGCGAAGAGCACGCCCGCCGCTGTGTGGGTGTAGGGCAGGTGGGTATGACCAAAGAAGAGCGCGTCGCAGTGCGCCATCTTCGCGATGTTCTCAAAGACGGAGGCCGGTCGGTCGGCGTACAGGTACTCGTTGATCTTGCGCGGGCTGCCATGGACGAGCAGCAGGCGCTGTTGGTCGCCGGGCATCTCGCGCCGGATCCGGAACGCCAGGCCGCGCAGGTAGGCTTTGTGCTCGGGCGTGACCCGCTCCTGCGTCCACCGCAGCGACTGTTGGCCGCGCGCCTCGTCCTCCGGGTCCTTGTAGATGCAGCCGCAATCGTCGCGGTCGAAGCCGACGCCATCGTCGTAGTTGCCGATGATGGTCGGGATGTGGTGCCCGCGGATGAAGTCAATGACTTCGTTTGGGTATGCGCCATACCCCACCAGATCGCCCAGGCAATACACCTCGTCCGGGCGCTGAGCCTCCAGGTCGGCCCAGACAGCCTCGAGCGCATGGATGTTGGCGTGGATGTCGGAGAGCAGAGCGATTTTCATAGCGTCTCACAAGTCCGATTGAGCGAGCGGCGCGCTCTGTAACGGCACGCTCAGTTCGCGCAGCCACTCGCGTATTTTGAGGCCGATCTCGTCGCGCACGCGGCGGAACTCGGCCAGCTTTTCGACCTCCGAACCCTGCACCGCCGCCGGATCGTCGAACGGCCAGAACATCCGCTTGCTCACGCCGACGAACACCGTTGGGCATTTCTCTTCGGCGTCTCCGCAGACGATGATCAGGTAAGCGAAGTTGACGAAGCCCAGGTACTCGCGGACGTTCTTCGAGCGCTGGCCGCTCACGTCAATGCCGATCTCCCGCATGACCTGGACCGTCAGCGGGTGGAGGCCCTTCGGCTCCAGGCCGGCGCTGTAGGCCTCGAACTCGGCGCCGGCGTAGTGGCGCAGGAACCCTTCGGCCATCTGGCTGCGGGCGGAGTTTCCGGTGCACAGGAACAGAACTTTGGCTTTGCCGGGCATCGCATTTATGTGCCGCGCGCAATGTGTTCCGTTGGCTCTTACGCAACACGTCGCACGTCGCACACCCACTCATTATCCGAATCTTCCCGAAACGTAATCTTCCGTCCGCTTGTCCTTGGGCCGGGTGAAGATGATGTTGGTGTCGTCGTACTCGATGACCGTGCCGGAGCGCTTGCCATCCTCGGTCAGCATCATCATCGCCGTCTTATCCGAGACGCGCGCCGCCTGCTGCATGTTGTGCGTGACGATGATGATGGTGTAGTCCCTCTTCAGCTCCTGCATCAGCTCTTCGATCTTGAGCGTGGCGATCGGGTCGAGGGCGGAGCAGGGCTCGTCCATCAGGATGATCTCCGGCTTGATGGCGATGGCGCGGGCGATGCACAGGCGCTGCTGCTGGCCGCCGGAGAGCGAGTAGCCGCTCTCCTTGAGCTTGTCCTTGACCTCGTCCCACAGCGCCGCGCCGCGCAGGGAGCGCTCGACCAGATCGTCCATATCGGACTTGCTGCCCCGGAAGCCGTTGATGCGCGCGCCCCAGGCGATGTTCTCGTAGATGCTCTTGGGGAAGGGGTTGGGTTTTTGAAAGACCATGCCCACGCGCCGCCGCACCTCCACCGGGTCCACATCCGGGGCATACAGGTTGCGCCCGTGCATCAGGACCTCGCCCTCGGTGCGGCAGGAGGGCACGAAGTCGTTCATCCGGTTGAAGGCGCGCAGCAGCGTGCTTTTGCCGCAGCCCGACGGGCCGATGATGGCCGTGATGCGCTTTTCATCCACCTTCATGCTTACATCGTGGATGGCCTTGAAAGCGCCGTAGTAAATGCTGAGGTGGTTGGTCTCGATGGCGACGACGGCATTGGCAGTGCTGGCGTTGGTCGTGTGAATTGCCGAGGCCACATTGATCATGGTCATGGGATTGCCTCTCAACTCAATAAGCGCGGCGGCTCGCGAAGCGGTTGCGCAACAGGATGGCGGTCGCGTTGAGCGTGAGCAGCAGCACCAGCAACACGATGATGGCGGCAGCCGCGGCGGCGCGAAATTCTGCCTGCGGCCGCGCCGTCCAGTTGTAGATCTGAATGGGCAGGGCGGTGAACTTCGAGAAGATGCTTTGTGGATCCACGGTGATGAAGGTGGAGGCGCCCACGACCACCAGCGGAGCCGTCTCGCCGATGGCGCGTGAGACGGCCAAGATGCTGCCGGTGAGGATGCCGGGCAGAGCATTGGGCAGGACGTGACTCCACACCGTCTGCCACTTGGTTGCGCCCAGGCCATACGCCGCTTGGCGGAAAGAGTCCGGCACGGCTTTGATGGCTTCCTGTGCGTTGACGATGATGATCGGCAGGATGAGCAGCGCCATGGTTAAGGACGCTGAGAGGATCGTGCGCCCGTTCGAGTCGGTGACGCCAAAAGCCGCGCCGCTGGTCAGGCTCTCCAGCGCTCGGACGAACACGGCCAGCCCCAGCAGGCCGTAGACGATCGAGGGCACGCCCGACAGGTTGTAAATGTTGGTCTCGATCAGGCGGTTGATCCAGTTCTGGTCGGCGTATTCCTGCAGATAAATGGCTGCGCCCACGCCGATGGGCAGAGCGAAGAGCATCGTCAGACCGACCAGGAACAATGAGCCGAGCAGCGCTGTGCGAACGCCGGCAAACTCAGCCTTGCTGGCCATCGGGGTGGTCAGGAACGCCGGCGTCAGCCAACTGCGGAACACCAGTTTGGCGTCCGGGTTTTTCGCGGCCACTTCCCGTTCGATGTCAGCCCGCTTGAGCAACGAGTCCGTCAGTGAATAGGTGCTGACGATCCGGCGGCCGACCACGCGCTCGTAAATCAGGCCCAGCACATCCTCCCGCGAGCGTCTGGCAAACGGCTGATCCCCTTCAAGCCGGTTGAAGGCCCCACGCGAAATGTTGGCGTGTAGCACGGCGACCAGTTGATCGTGGTCGAGCTCCTCAAGCGGGCGCTCCGACAGCGTGGCGGGATCCACCTTGTCGATCACGGCGACCAGGCCGAACGCGCTACTCGCTACATTGTAGATCAGCGCAGTCAGGGCAATGATGCCGATGCAGGTCGCGAGCAGGAACAGCGATTGCCAGATCAGGCCGGCGCGATGCCGCGCGGCCATATGCGCCTGAAGCTGGCTGCCTTCTGGCATGAAGTTGGTTGCAGTGCTCATTCGTACACCTCGCGGAAGCGGCTGATGACATAGCGACTGATCAGGTTGAGCGCCAGGGTGATGACGAACAGCACCAGCGCCAGCGCAAACAGGCTTTCGTAGTCGAGCGAGGCATAGCTCAGGTCGCCGCCGCTGATGCGGACGATATGGCCGGCGATCGTCTCGGCCGAGGCAAAGGGGTTGAACGTCAGATTAGGCCCGGCGCCGGCGGCGATGGCCACGATCATCGTCTCGCCGAAGGCGCGCGAGATGCCGATGATGAAGGCGGCGACGATGCCGGAGAAGGCTGCCGGAACGACGACCTGCAGCGCCGTCTCCAGCCGGGTGCCGCCCAGACCGTAAGCGCCCTCGCGCAACGCCCGCGGCACCGCGCTCAACGCGTCCTCGCTCATCGAGGTGACCAGCGGCATAATCATGATGCCGATGACGATGCCGGCGGAAGCGTTGTTGTAGATATTCACCACCTCGATGCCAAAAATGCTGCGCAGGATGGGCGTCATGAACGTCAGAGCGAAATAGCCGTAGACCACGGTTGGGATGCCGGCCAGCACTTCCAGGGTCGGTTTGAGCACCCCCTTGACGCGGGGCGAAGCGTACTCGCTCAGGAAGATGGCCGCGCACAGCCCGAGCGGCATCGCCGTGAGGATCGCAATCGTGCTGGTCATCAGCGTGGCCGTCACCAGCGGCCAGACGCCGAACTGGAGGATCTGCGGTTGCCAGCGCAGCGTGGTGAAGAACTCGACGAGACTGACTTCGGGGTTGTTGAAGAGCAGTAACGATTCCTGGCCAAGCACGATGACGATGCTGATCGTCACGGCAATGGAGATGGCGCCGCAGGCAAACAGCAGGGATTGAATGGTGGCTTCGCCGATTCTTGGCCGCTTGGTGAGCGACGAGCCGCGAGAGACTTGCGGCGACGCGCCCGTCAGCGGCACCGGCAAATTTGTCGTTTGTTCCATATTACTTGGTCTTCTGTCATGTTGCGAGCGTCGGCCATCTGGCTGACCGACCTGGATTGGGGCGGGCTCAGCTGTAGGGGGTCGTTTCGGATTCATATTTCGATTCGATGGGCTTCGGTTCAATCCTGCCTCGGGACATTGCCCACCAATGCCAGCCGAGTGTTCGACCGAGGCGCGGGAGAGTCGGTTTCCCGCGCCTCGGTCTCCAAGTGTATAGCTGTGTGTTACTGATTCAGTCCTATGCCAAGCGCGGCCAGCCAGTTGCCCAGGCCGTCGCCCACTTGATTCACGCTAGCCGGGAAGTAACCCACATCCAGCACTTCCTCATTCAACCGGGAGAGGTAGAACAGGATGAAGGCCGCTACCTGAGGCTTCTCCTGCAGGATCTTGGGGTCGCTGTAGATGAACAGCGGACGGGCCAATGGGTAAGTCCCGGCGTTCACGCTGGCGATGTCCGGTTTGACGGCCGCCGCGGCCAGTTTCGCTGCATCGCCGGCGGCTTCCTCAACCGCCTTGGCCGGGACGATCGGCACGGCCTTGAGCTTACCGGCTTCGGCGGCGAAGTAGGCATAGCCGAAGTAGCCGAGGGCATACGGCGAGCCTTCCACGCCTTGCGCCAGCACATTGTCGTCTTCACTGTACTGCGTGCCCGCCGAGTCGAGGATGGCCTTCTTGCCAGCATCAATGTTGGCTTTGCCATCCACCTTGTTGGCCGGGGCCATCACGGCCTCGACGAAGTAGTCGAAGGTGCCGGAGTCGGTGCCCGGGCTGAAGCGCTGGATGGGCTCATTTGGCCAGCCGGCGCGCACGTCGGCCCAGGTCTTGGCGGTCGAGAAAGCGATGGCCAGTTCCTTGAGGGTCAGCGAGTCTACAAAATTGTTGTCGGCGCTGACCACGACGGCCAAGGCGTCGGTGCCGACGCGGAACTCCAGCGGGGTCCGACCAATCGCTTTGCAGTTATCTTTCTCTTCCGGCTTGATCGCACGTGAGGCATTCGCGATGTCGCTCTCGCCGGACTTGCAAAAGCGCTCGAAGCCCGCGCCCGTGCCGATGCTGTCCACCGTGACGTTGCCGGTGTAACCTTCCTGCTGGAATTTCTCAGCCAGGCGTTCGGTCAGCGGGAACACGGTCGAAGAGCCGGCGGTCACGATGTTGCCGGACACGGCACCGGCATCCACCTCGATGCCGCCGACGGCGAGCAAGAGACGCCCCAGCGATTGGTACTCGACCGCCTGCGGGGCAGGGAAGTAGCCAACGTCCTTGATCTCGTCCGCCAGGTTCTGCAGGTAGAAGTAGATGAAGGCGGCTACCTGCGGCTTTTCCTGCAGGATCTTGGGGTCACTGTAGATGAACAGCGGTCGGGCGAGTGGATAGGTCGTCTTGTTGATCGAATCTTCGCTCGGCTCGACTGCATCTTCCGGCTTATCCGTCTTGGAGATCGGCACGGCCTTGAGCTTACCGGCTTCGGCGGCGAAGTAGGCATAGCCGAAGTAGCCGAGGGCATACGGCGAGCCTTCCACGCCCTGCGCCAGCACGTTGTCGTCTTCGCTGTACTGCGTGCCTTCCGAGTTGAGGATGGCAGCGCGCGCAGCTTGGTCGTTGTTGTTGTTGGCCGGGCGCATCACGGCTTCGACGAAGTAGTCGAAGGTGCCGGAGTCGGTGCCCGGGCTGAAGCGCTGGATGGGCTCATTTGGCCAGCCGGCGCGCACGTCGGCCCAGGTCTTGGCGGTCGAGAAAGCGATGGCCAGTTCCTTGAGGGTCAGCGAGTCTACAAAATTGTTGTCGGCGCTGACCACGACGGCCAAGGCGTCGGTGCCGACGCGGAACTCCAGCGGG
>JBBIQY010000030.1:0-38208 GCA_037442085.1 Anaerolineae bacterium | reverse complement strand
CTCCCAATCCTCCCTTGCCCGCCCTCCGGAAAACTACGGGCTTCCCAGCCACCAGGCTGCAATCGAGCGGCCATAAAGATAGATGGCCAGGCCGCCCAGCACCAGGAATGGGCCATAGGCGAACGGGGTGTGCGGGTTGTAGCGTCGCCTCAGTAACTGCACGACCAGCACGCCCAGGCTGAACAGCCCGGCCGTGAGGATACCGATGAACACCGCCAGCAGTACGCCCGACCAGCCGACGGCCAGGCCCACCAGCCCAGCCAGGTTGACATCTCCACCACCAAAGGCGATCTCCTCCAGCGGTTGGCCACGCCGCCGTGCTATGAGCCACATGTACGCCTGCCCGAACAGGAACATCACAAATACCAACCCGTAACCCACCAGCCCGCCCATTAACGTCTTCTGCCAGCCCCGTTCGGGCGACAGGCTGCCCAGCACCGCCAGCACGATGGCAGAGACCCAGACCACGCGCCACAGAACCAGCCGGTGCTCGATGTCAATGACGGCGATGAGCAGGAAGATGAAGCTGACGATGACCGCGGCATAGAAGCTACCGACGTCGCCATTGGCCCAGCGCCACAAATACACCGCGCCGGCCGCACAGACCACCTCCACCAGCGGCGCGCGCCAGCCGCGCCAGGCCCCGCAATGCGCACAACGCCCGCGTGCCAGCAGCAAGTGGGCCAACGCCGGCCAGTCCGCAGCAGTAAAAGGTTGGCCGCAGGCCCGGCAAGATGGGGCTTGCAAGGGGCGTTGCTGATCGCTTTCGTCCGGCGGCAGTTGATCGGCCAGTGCATTGATGACAACGCCCAGCGCCAGGCCGATCAGGCCCGCGGCGACATCCAGAGCCAGCCACATGCCGCGATTATAATGGGCCTGTGCGTCATTGGCCTAATCGAGATCGCCTCAGCGTGCTCACCGCCGTCATTGTGCTGGCCTACGCGTTGACGCGTTTTCTCTCCGGGAGGGAAGGCGTGAGCGCCGGTCCGTGGCTGTGGCTGGGCCTGGTGGCCGCCCTGATCAGCACCGGTGCCGATGCGCTGATCCGCTCGCACCCGAAGTTTCGTGGCAGGCAAACTATCGTGCACTGGATCGTGCCGGGCATCACGGCGTTGGGCCTGGGCGCGGCCCTGGAGCAGTTGCCCGATGGCCTGCTCTGGTGGCTGGGCCTGGCAGCGAGCGCCGTGGCCCTCATCGCCGTGCTGGTCGCTGAGTATGTGGTGGTGGACGAGACAGACCGAAATCGCACTACGGCGGCCTGGTTGTTGGGAGGCTTGATCTATGCGTTGGCGCTGATGTTGTTCTGGCTGGCGCAGACCGCGACGGCCAGCGAAGCTGCTGCGGCAGGCATCACCGGTCTGGCTGCGCTTGCCCTGGCCTGGCGTCTGTTTGTCCTGGGGCGCACCTCGCCGGGTCGGGCGGCGGTCTCGGCCGCCGTCGTCGGCCTGATCAGCGCACAGGCGGTCTGGCTGGTCGGCTACTGGCCTGTGCTGGCAAGCGGCGCGGCGTTGTTGAGCCTGTTGCCGTTCTACTTGAGCGTGGGCCTGCTCCAACAACATCTGCGCGGCCATCTGACGGCCCGGGTCTGGCTCGAATATGGCCTGGTGGGCCTGATGGCGCTGGCCCTGACCCTGACCTTTGGCTTGTCCTGATCGGCGCAGCTCGCGCCCTAGATGCTCCAGCGCCGAGGGGACGAAAGCTTTCAGCTTAAGGGTTGCTAATGCGCACTGATTTGTTTGCGGCTATAATCGCTCTGACCCAAGGCAAATCCCCTCTTGTTGAAGGAGCCAAATGAGCTGTGAAAACCCGCGTTGTCATCCTCGCCGGCGGTGAAGGCTCACGCCTGGGTGTGCTTACCGCCAAACGCGCCAAGCCCGCTGTCCCCTTCGGCGGCAAATATCGAATCATTGACTTCGCCCTCTCCAATTGCGTCAACTCCGGCCTGTTCGACATCATGCTGCTGACGCAGTACCGGCCCCACTCCCTCAACGATCACATCGGGGTGGGGCGGCCCTGGGACCTCGACCGCTCCTTCACCGGCGGCATCCGCATCTACCAGCCGTACAAGGGCCGCGCCGACACCGACTGGTATGTCGGCACGGCGGACGCCATTCAACAGAACTTCACCTTTCTCAAGGAGGGCCGGCCCGATTACGTGCTGGTGTTGGGCGGTGATCACATCTATGAGATGGACTACGCGCGGCTGATCGCCTTCCATCAGCAGAACGCCGCCGACCTTACCATCGCCACCCTGCGCGTCTCACTCGACGAGGCCACCCGCATGGGCATCCTGGCGACCGACGCCAACTTCCGCGTCACACAGTTCGTGGAGAAACCCAAGAACCCGCCCGGCAACCTGGCCTCGATGGGCATCTACGTTTTCAACCTGGAAGTGCTGGACAAGATGCTGCGCGAAGACGCCCAGCGCCCCGACTCGTCGCACGACTTTGGCAAGGATATCATCCCGCGCATGGTGACCACCGGCATGCGCGTCTTTGCTTATCCGTTCCCCGGCTATTGGGTGGACGTGGGGACTATCGACTCCTACTGGCGCACCCACATGGACCTGGTTAAGTTCCCGGCCCCGCTCGACCTGAACGACCGCACCTGGATCATCCACACCCGCTCGGAGGAGCGGCCGCCCGTGCTCATCCAGTCCGGCGCGACGGTGCGCGACAGCCTGATCACGGACGGCTCGGTCATCGCCACCGGCGCCCTCGTCGAGCGCAGCGTCCTCTCGCCGGGTGTGTATGTCGGCCCGGAAGCGGTGGTGCGCGAGTCGATCATCCTCACCGATACTTCAATCGAGGGCGGCGCCTGCGTCGAACGCTGCATCATTGACAAGCAGGTGACCGTCGGCCACAACGCCCGGGTCGGGCGCATTGACCCGACTGCCAGCGATCTCGGCATCACCACGGTTGGCAAGAGTGCGCAGATCCCCGGCGGCATCGTCGTCGGGCGTGGCGTCACCATCGGCCCCAACGTCATGCCCGAAGATTTGCCGCCGCGCGGCCTGGAGGACGGCGCCAGGATCGAAAAACTTCCGTTCGGCAAGAAGCTCTCATCATGACCGCCGACGCCCCGAAGCGCAGGACGCAACGCTCCGCCGGCCTGCTGCTGCATCCCACTTCGCTGCCCGGCCCGTATGGCATCGGCGACCTCGGCCCGAACGCCTATCACTGGGTGGACGCTCTGGCCTATGCCAGACAGACCTGGTGGCAGATCCTGCCGCTCGGCCCTACCGGCTACGGCGACTCACCGTATCAGTGCTTCTCCGCCTTTGCCGGTAACCCCTACCTCGTCTCGCCGGACAAACTGCTGGAGGACGGGCTGATCAAGCCCGCAGATGTGGCCGGCCTGAACTTCCCGGCGGGCCGGGTGGATTTCGGCCCGGTGATCGAGTTCAAAGGGAAGTTGTTGGCGCGCGCCTGGGAGGCCTTCAAGGCCGGCGCTGCGCCGCACCTGCGCGCCGAGTTCGAGCAGTTCAAACACGCCCAGGCGAGCTGGCTGGAAGACTTCGCGCTCTTCCTGGCCCTCAAGGACGCGCACGGCGGCGACTCGTGGCTGACGTGGGATGCACCGAGCCGGACGCGCCAGGCGGGCGTGCTGCAACGGGCGCGCGCCGACTACGCCGACGCCATCGGCCTGCACGAATTCCGCCAGTTCCTTTTCTTCCGTCAGTGGGCGGCCCTCAAGCGTTACGCTAACGAGAAAGGTGTGCGACTGATCGGCGATGTGCCGATCTTCGTCGCCTCGGATTCGTCGGACGTGTGGGCCAATCCCGAATTGTTCCAGCTCGACGCCGAGCGCCAGCCGACGGTAGTGGCGGGCGTGCCGCCGGATTATTTCAGCGCCACCGGCCAGTTGTGGGGCAATCCGCTTTATGCCTGGGACGCGCATAAGCGGACGGGGTATGCCTGGTGGATCGAACGGATGCGCGCCACCCTGGCGCAGGTGGATTTGGTCCGCATTGATCACTTCCGCGGCTTTGAGGCTTACTGGGAAATTCCTGCCGGTATGCCGACGGCAGAGGTGGGCCGGTGGGTCAAGGGGCCGGGCGCGGACCTGTTCGAGGCCCTGCGCGGCGCGCTCGGCGCGCTCCCCGTCATTGCCGAAGATCTGGGCGTGATCACGCCGGAGGTTGACGCTCTGCGCTTGTGCTTCGACCTGCCCGGGATGCGCGTCCTGCAGTTTGCCTTTGGCGGCGCGACGGAGGACCGTTTCCTGCCGCACAACTATGAAACGCGCAATACGGTCGTCTACACCGGCACGCACGATAACGATACGACCGTCGGCTGGTACGCCGCGATCACCGAACAGGAGCGCGACTTCGTGCGCCGCTATCTCGCCCGCGACGGTTCCGATATCGCCTGGGACCTCATCCGCCTGGCGTGGATGTCGGTGGCCGATTACGCCATCGCGCCGGTCCAGGATATCCTGGGCCTGGGCAGTGAGGCGCGCATGAACACGCCCGGCACGCCGTCCGGTAACTGGAGCTGGCGGCTGACTGAGGACCAGTTGACGCGCGCCACGCTCGATCGCCTCGGTGATTTGACGGCGTTGTACGCCCGCTAAGAAATCAGACCTGCCGGGTCTGGCTGTGGTAAGTTTCGATGAGTGTCGAGCAGACCCGATAGGTTTAGGCTGAGTCCATCACACGACCGGCGCGCGAACGATGCTGACCCGTCTGCTGTCGCGGCCCGCACCCGACGGCGACTGCAAGCCTCGCGCGCTTCGGTGCGATTGAAATGTTCCGATTAGCGGCCCAGCGCCGCGCGTGACGCCGGCGCTGGGCTACAAGGTGCCGTATGTCCGCTCACGCCTTTTGCATTCACGGCCACTTCTATCAGCCGCCGCGCGGCAATCCCTTTGCCGACGACGAACTGGGCGTGGAGCCGGGAGCCGAGCCGTTCAAGAATTTCAACGAGAAGGCGACTTTCACCTGTTACACGCCCAACGCCAGCCTGGGCAACTTCGATGTGATGTCGTTCAACATCGGCGGCGCGCTGACGCGCTGGATGGAGCGCAACGCGCCGGATACGTTCAAGCGCATCGTCGAGGCCGATCGGCGTCACCGCGAGAAGTGGGGGGTGGGCAACGCGCTGGCGCAGCCGACGCATCACGCGATCCTGCCGCTGTGTGCGCCGCGCGACCAGCAGTTGCTGGTGCGCTGGGGCGTGATCACCTTCGAGCACCGTTTTGGCCGCCCGCCGGACGGCATGTGGCTGCCCGATCTGGGCGTTAACCTGAGCGCGCTCCAGACGCTGCACGACAACGGTATCAAGTTCACCATCCTGGGACAAGCCCAGGTCAACGGTGCGAGCGAGGGCGCCGGGCCGTATTGGGTGAAGCTGCCGTCCGGCGACCGTATCGCCGTGTACGTGCGCGACGACAACCTCTCCAACACGCTGGCCTTTGGCATCCAGCACCTAGGCGGCGCCGGCCGCTGGGCGCGCAGCACGCTCGCGCCGTTACGTAAGAACGACGCCCGCCTGCTGTTGCTGGCGGTGGAGGGCGAGACCTTTGGCTATCATCACCCCGGCGAGGAGCACTTCCTACGCTGGTTGTTGACTTACGAAGCCGTGGCCGCCGGCTTCGAGGTGACCACCCTGGGGCGCGACCTGCGTGACAATCCGCCGACCACCGAGATCACCATCCAGGAATACACCGCCTGGAACAGTGCGCGCGAACTGGCCCGCTGGCGCGGCGCCTTGCGCGATGCCTTCGACCGACTCGCCAACCGGCTGGATGATCTGTACCTGGTCAGCGCGCAAGCCGCCAACGTCGAGCCGTGGCGTCTGCGCGAGAACTATATGCGCGTGCGGTTGGGCCAGATCACCGGTGAACAGTTGCTCCAGGAATATGGCCACAAGAACCTCTCCGCTGCGCAGGGGCGCGCCCTGCTCAATCTGCTTCAGGCGCAGTATCACCGCCAGCGCATGTATACCAGCGCCGCCTTTTTCTACGACGATCTGGATCGGGCGGAGACGCGTCAGGCCATCGCCGATGCCGTTTGCGCCATCCGCCTCAACCGGGCGGCGACCAACATTGACTTGAGCGCGGCCTTTCGCAACGACCTGGAGCAGGCCGTCTCCAACCAGAGCGGGCGCACCGGCGCGGAGATCCTCGACGATGTGCTGGCCTGGGCCGAGCAAACTGCAGCCGCGCCCCCTGCCCAGGCGTAACGGCATGGCAACCACAGACCCAGGCACGTTCGCCGGCGAGCGCTGTTTGCTGGCGGATCGCTTCCACACCGGGGTGAGGCTGGCCTCGCTCGGCTGGTGGCTCGTGACGACTGTCAGCCTCTACCTGGCTGGCCTGGCTGTGTGGCAGGCCCTGTTCGGGACGGAGCAGGGCTGGTTCTGGATGCCATGGGTTATTGCTACCTTGCTGCTCTCTCAGCCGCTGGGGCGCTGGGGCGAGCAGCAACTGATGCGCCTGTGGCCGAGTGGGCGGACGCTGGGCCTGGCCGGCGCGCGCCTGACCTTCTCCGAAAAGAGCGGCTCACAGACCTTTGACCTGAACCGCAAACTCAATTATTGGCGCTGGTACTTCATCATCCGCGAGCGGCGCGCCGGGCGCGTGCCCAACGGCCATTACTGCTGCGCCTTGCGCCTGATGCAGGACGACGGTAGGTCCACCAGCGCGAGCGTCAGCCTATATGCCTTTCTTTCGCCAGAGCGCGCGCGCCTCTTGCTCGAGCGCTTCCCCGGCTACGAACTGCGCCCATCTGCTCCTGCCCGCCTGCCGGCTGCGCCAAAGGCCTCGTCCATGCCCATCACGGGCAGCCACCTCGCCGGGCGTGATCCCGCCTTCCTGGCCGTCGAGAAGCTGCGCTGGGAAAGCGGTGCGGAACTGGAGCCGGACGACTTCGAGACGTTGCTCCAGCACTTGCAGCAGTATCTGCCGGAGTTCAAGGCCGTCAGTTCATAGGCGGGACGGCGCCGCTCCGTGTAGCAACAAACGAAACGGCCCGGGAAACTCCCGGGCCGACCTGTGTGTCCCCGCCGTGACTCGAACACGGACTTTCACCTCCGGAGGGTGACGCTCTATCCACTTGAGCTACGGGGACGCCCCTCGCCACGGCGTGGATTTTACCACGTTGACGAGCACGCCCCGGAAACATACCGCCCGCGAAACAGGCCAGCGCTTGGCTCAGGAAAGGAGGCAGCAGGCGTTGTATCAGGCGGCCGGCAACCCCGAAGGTGTTTCACATCCTCGTCCGCAAATGGACGATCTGCCGGCGCAGTTGCTCGATCAGCGCCGGCGTTTGCGGCTCCTTATCTGCACCGCGTTTGGCCAGGTGGTACTTCTTGAACGCCAACTCGCCTAGGGCATCGTAGAACTGTCCGGTCTGCTGCCAGTTGCCGCCGACCAGCGTCCCCCAGCGCGCGGCCCACTGTCCGCTCAGCGATTGCGCCGTTCGGTATTGCTGCGGCGTAATCAGCCCAAGCGCTGCTTCCTCACGCAGGAAGTCGCGCATGATGTGGCTCTCGCGCCACATCAGGTACAGGATGAAGGCGAACAGCAGCAGGAAGCCGACCCAATCCAGCGCCAGGCCGAGCAGGCAGAGCAGCGGCTCGCCCACGCTGGCCAAGAAGTTGTGCGCCGCGTGGAAGCCGACCGCCGCGCCGTAGCCGATGACGGGCGCGAGGTAGCGCGCGCTGCCGCGCTGCAGCCGAAAGTACGCCAGCCCCAGCCCGACGCACGCGCTGAGCGAGGCGTGCAGGAAGGCGATGCCGACCGCGCGCACCAGCGTCACCATCACCGCCCCGCCGATCCCGCCCTCGGCAAAGCCGCTGAAGAAGATGTAGTTGACGTTCTCGGTGGCCGCGAAGCCGAAGCCCACCAGGCTGCCGTAGATGATGCCATCCATCAACGAGTCGAACTCGTCCCGGAAGAACAGGAAGACCGCCAGCACGGCCAGGCCCTTCACCGCCTCCTCGACGATTGGGGCGGAGATTACCGCCGCGCCGAAGTTTGCCAGCAACTCATCGTTGGTGAAGGCAAAGACGGTGATGCCAAAGATGGTGTTGAGCACAAACGCCGAGCCTGCGGCGACGATGGCTCCCCACAGGAACACGGCGCTCATCAGCCAGAGCGGCTCGCGCTCGTAGCGGTCGAACCATGTCAGCACGAAGGCGTAGACCATCATCGGGGTCAGGCCAAGCAGGGCGGAGAGGCCGAGGCCGAGCAGGAAGTCCATGAGGCTGTTTCTTTGAACCTGATCGAGGGGCGCTTTCCGGCGCGCGCTCCAGCGCGGTCTTGAGGCGCCCATCTGTGATGCGGTCGGGCGTTCAGGGCTGGCGCACCACGCGCCGCCGGGTTTTCTTCCACAGCTTGGCGAAGCTGGAGGTGAGGTGGATGGCGGGCGATGACAGCCGCGTGATGCGTTCGCCGTGCCGAAAGCCCGCCAGCAAGTCGGCGGGCGTGTCCGCACGCTCGACGATCAGCCGCGCCCGGCCCAGCTCGCGCAACGAGTGTGCGTCCGAGCCGACCGTGCCGGGCAGGTTGTGCTCTTGCGCAAAGGCCAGCGCGCGGGCGTTGTCTTCCGGGAACAGGCAGCGCGCGTTGAACACTTCGATGGCGTCCACCAGCGGCAGCAGCGCTCGCAGATCGGCCTCCCGCCAGGCGCCGTCGCGCAGACGGTCGAACGGGTGCGAGACGCTGATGACCGCACCCTGCGCCCGCAGCCGGGCCACCGTCTCCGCCGGGGTCAGGTACGGCGGCACTTCCTCGATCACGAAGTAGGCCAGCAGCTCGCCCTGGGTGGTCATGATCTCTTCGCCTACAATCACCAACTCCGGCGCGATCGCGCGCACAGCCAGCGCGCCGCGCAAGGTGTTGTGGTCGGTCACGGCTAACCGGTGGATGCCGCGCGCCGCGCACGCGCGCACGATGTCCGCCGGCTGGAGCAGGCAGTCCGGCGAGGCGAAGGTGTGAGCGTGTAATTCCAGTGAAACCATCATTGCCGCGGAGGGTCGTCTGATCAAAGAGCCAGGCCCTCCCGTAACATTGACCGACCGAGCAACCGATCAGCCAACCGTCTGGATACCGGCCTCTTGTGCTTGCATGGCCTTGAACGCCGCAATCGCTACCTCCAGCATCTGCTCATCCGGCCGGCGTGTGGTCAGCCGTTGCAGGGCCAGACTGGGCGCGATGAGCGCGCGCACCAGCGGGTGGCCGATGTGGCGGGCGGTAAAGCGCTGATACTCAAAGGCCAGGGCGGCAACGAGCGGGATGAGCAGAAAGCGCGACAGGATGCGCGCGCCGAGCGGCAACGGGCCGAGCAGGGCGAATAGGAAGATGGACAACACGGCGACGTTGAGGATGAAGGCCGTGCCGCAACGCGGATGCTCCAGCGGAAAGCGCGCGGCTGAAGCCGGCGTCAGCTCCGCCCCGGCCTCGAAAGCATGGATGGTCTGGTGCTCTGCGCCGTGGTAGCCGAACACGCGCCGGATCTCCGCCATTCGTCCGATGGCCCACAGGTAGCCGATGAGCACGGCCAGTTGAATCGAGCCTTCGACCAGAGCGACAGCCGGAAAGGTCAGGCCGAGCACGGTCTCCGTCCAATAGGCCGCCGCAGTCGGCCCGACGGAGAAGAGGGCAACCGCGAAGAGCACCGTCAGCGCGATCGTGCCCCAGGCGAGCGGGCCTTCGAACTTGGCGTCGCCGCCATCGGCCCCGTTGGAGGCGGCGACGTTGGCCGAGAAGTTGAGACTTTGCCAGCCCAGGCCGAGCGCATCCCACAGCCCGAGCAGGCCGCGCAAGAACGGTGTGCGGCTGAAGGCGCTGCGGTAAATGGGGTTGAGTGGTTGCGTATGGATGATGATACGCTGATCGGGCGCGCGCACGGCGATGGCCATGGCCCGGCGCCCGCGCATCATCACCCCTTCGATAACAGCCTGGCCGCCGTAGAAAGGCAGGGGTTCAGCGGCGGCGTTCGTGCGCGGCAACGTATTCAAACGGCAGGGCCCTGAAGTTCGGTACGCGCCAGGTTCGTGCGCTGTGAGTGAACCAGATCGGCGTGCTGCTGGCGGCGGCGCTCCACCTCGGTCATCACGCGTTGGCGGATCTCCTCCCACTCCGCCTGGGGAATGGCCAGAAAGGCGGCGACCACCTCCGGGTCAAACTGGCGGCCGGCCTCGGCCTCGATGATCTGGCGGGCCGTCTCATACGGGCGGCGGGCGCGATAGGGACGGTCGGAAGTGAGCGCGTCGTAAGTATCGGCCACGGCGAAGATGCGCGCCCCGATGGGCGTGGCCTCGCCCACCAGCCCAAAAGGGTACCCGCTGCCGTCCCAGCGTTCATGATGCGAGAGCACGACGTGAATGGCCTGTTCCAGCGGGCGGATGCCCAGCAACATCTCGTATCCTTTTTGCGGATGCTTCTCGATTTCGCGCCGCTCCTCGGCGTCCAGCGCGCCGGGCTTGAGCAGGATGCGGTCCGGCACGCCGATCTTGCCGACATCGTGCAACAGTGCGCCGCGCCGGATATGCTCGATGAGATCGGGCGGCAGGCCGAGCTGCTGCGCCAGCCGCACCGTGTAGGCCACGACGCGCTGCGAGTGGCCCTCGGTCTCGCGGTCGCGCAGGTCGAGCGCGGCGGTGAGCGCATACAGGGTCAGGTCGTAGCTGGCCTGGAGCTGCTGGTACAGGCGGGCGTTCTCGATGGCGAGCGCGGCGCTGCTGGCGATGCTGGTGAACAGGAACAGATCATCCTGCGTGAAGAATTCGTCGTGGCGCTTGTTGATGGCCTGGAGCGCGCCGATGGAAAAGCCCCGGTAGACCATCGGCACCGACATCAGCGTGCGCGTGGTCAGGCCGGTCTTGGCGTCCGCATGGCGATACAGGCGCGGGTCGTTCTGAGCGTCCTCCACGAGGATGGGTTGTTGGGTGAGGATGGTGTTGCCGACGATGCTCTTGTCCAGCGGCACGGTCAGGTTGATGACGTTGCCGGCGCCGGTTCCCGTAGCGTATTTGCAGGTCGTGGTCTCGCCGTCATCGTCAATCAGCCAGATGGATTGGCCCTGCGCCTGGATGGCCTTGTTGACTTCGGCGAAGATGCGCGGGATGAGGACTTCGATTTCGAGCGTTTCCTGGAAATAGGTGTGAATCTGATCGAGTAGCTTGTGGCGCTCGCTGGTGCGCGCCTCGCGTTCGGCCAGGCGCGCGTTGTGGATGGCCAGCGCGGTGTAGGCGGCGACGGTCTGCAGCGCCGCGGCGTCGTCAGTGCTGAACTCGGGCGCGGTTTTCTTGTTGATCAGGCTGATGAAGCCGGGCCGTTCACCCGGCACGGCCAATGGTGCGTTCAGCCGGCTGCGGACGCCGGGGTGCGCCAGCGCCTGTGTCAACGCCGGCTCGCTCAGCGGCGCCAGGAAGTCGTCGGTCAGCGGCAGATGCGGCAGGTATTCGGCTTCTGCGCCGGCGGCGCAGACCCGGCCCAGGGCGTTCTGTTGGTCATCGAAGAGCCAGATGGAGCCGCCTTCGCAGGCGAGGGCGTGCTGAGTGTGCGCCAGGATGGAGCTCAGCATCGTCTCCAGTTCCAGCGGCGAACGCAGGAGCTGGCTCAGGTCCATCAGAAGTTGGGCGATGCCAAGCGGGGGCGCAGGCATAAGGTTTCACGCGGCTGCGCCCGATTATACCCATATTTTGAAGACAGCCCGGCGGGAATGCCGACGTCACCGAAATGGGCAGGAATGGCCTCACCCCTCCTGCTTTCGGCCGGCCGCAGCGTTTCAGTCCTTCAGCGGTTCAGTAGATCGGCAAGCGGGGATCCACCTCGCGCGCCCAGGCGTTGATGCCGCCCTTGAGGTTCTTCAGCTTGCGAAAGCCGGCCGTGTAGAGCAGCTCCAGTGCCTTGAGCGAACGCACGCCGGTCCGGCACTGCAGGACGATCTCGTCGGCGGAGTCGAGTTCGTTCATGCGCTCGGCCAGCGTGCCCAGCGGGATCAGTTGCGCCCCTTCGATGTGCGAAATCTCCCACTCATATGGCTCGCGCACATCAATGATCTTGAGATGGTTGCCGGCCTTGAGCCGTTCGGCCAGCTGCGTCGGCGTAATGTCCCAGGACGAGGCCGTTTCCTCTTGGCGGTCATGGCTGGGCACACCGCAGAATTGCTCATAGTCAATCAGTTCGGTCACCGTGGGATGAGGGCCGCAGATGGCGCACTTGGGGTTCTTGCGCAGCGTCACTTCCTCCACGCTCATCGAAAGTGCGTCGTACAACAGCAGCCGGCCGATCAGCGGCTGGCCGAGGCCGAGGATGAGCTTGATGGTCTCCGTCGCCTGGATGGTGCCGATGGTGCCGGGCAGGATGCCGAGCACGCCGCCCTCTGCGCAGGAGGGCACCAGGCCGGGCGGCGGTGGCTCCGGGAAGAGGCAGCGATAGCATGGTCCCTCCTTGGCATAGAACACCGAGGCCTGGCCTTCAAAGCGGAAAATGCTGCCGTACACATTCGGCTTTCCGAGTAGCACGCACACGTCATTGGTCAGGTAGCGCGTGGGGAAGTTGTCGGTGCCGTCCACGATCACGTCGTAATCCTGCGCGATCCGCAGAGCGTTCGCGGAGGTGAACGGCTCGTTGTAGGTGATCACCTCGATGTCGGGGTTGACATCCAGCATGCGGGCCTTGGCCGACTCGACCTTGAGTTTGCCCACGCTGGCTGTGCCGTGGATGACCTGGCGGTGCAGATTGGTGGGATCCACTACATCGTAATCCACCAGGCCGATGCGGCCGATGCCGGCGGCAGCCAGGTAGAGTGCGAGCGGCGAACCGAGGCCGCCCGTGCCGATGAGCAGGACGCTGGCGGCCTTCAGTTTCTTCTGCCCGGCCAGCCCGACCTCGGGCATGATCAGGTGACGGCTGTAGCGGCGGATCTCTTCGTGCGAAAGCTCGACTGTGGCTGGGTCGAGGCGGTTGAGGGGGATAGACATAGCCAATACCTCGGAATTGGAAGGAGAAGTGAGGATGCCGTTAGTCGGTAGCAGCCGAGAGCGCGCTGTGGCCCCTGCCTCCCGCAATGCTCGGCACAATCATCAACCGGTCGCCGTCTTTCACCGGCGTGTCGGCACCCTGCAGGTGGCGCACATCCTCGTCGTTGAGAAAGATATTGACGAAGGCACGCAGCTCGCCGTCATGGGTATAGAGATGCGTCTTCAGCGACGGATACTGCACCGTCAGGTCGGCCAGGATGGCGCCGACGCTCGCGCCGCCGACGGCGATCTCGGCCTGGCCGGCGGTGTACTGACGGAGGGGAGTGGGGATGCGAATGGTAGCCATGGTCTCCTGATGCTTGATGATTTGGGCTTAGCGTTGGTTGCTCAGCGATCGGCGATCCGCAATTCTTCTTCATCGTAGCCCGAGCGATCATCCTTCAACACCCAGGCGCGATGCTGCGCGGCCTGACCCCGCGCTACCGTGGTGATGACGTACGAATACCAGGGCAGCGCCCAATCGCGGTCGAAGCCGGAGGGTTCAGCAGGATGATCCGGGTGGGAGTGAAAGATGCCGATCACGTCCAGCCCGCGCCGCGCGGCCTCCTGTTCGCCGCGCAGCATATCCTGCGGGCCGAGTAGAAAACGACGGTGCTGCTCGCGGCCCTCCCAGCGATTCTCCAGCGGCAGCACGGCCGTGATGTGTTTGTCCGCGCCGTTAGCCGTCCCCAGTAGCAGCCCCGCGCCTTCATTGGGGTAGGCCGCTTCCAGGTGCGCTTCCATCTCCTTCATTGCTGTCCGCCAAATCGTCAGCATAATCTCAAATTTCCGGTCTTCAATCTTTCCAGAACCTCTCACTCACATATTTGTACCCAGCGTCGGGAAACAGCGTCACCACCACGCCCTCGGTCAGCGTTTCTGCCACGCGCAGCGCCGCCACTGCCGCCGCGCCTGCCGAGACGCCGACGAACAACCCTTCCTCGCGCGCCAGCCGCCGCGTCATCTCATGCGCCGCTTCCGTGCTCACGGCGATCTGTTCATCGAGCAAAGCCTCATCGTAGATGCCGGGCCGGATGGCGGTCTCCATGTGCTTCAGGCCCTCGAGGCCGTGAAAGGGCAGGTCGGGTTGAACAGCGTACAGGCGGATGGCCGGGTTGAACTCCTTAAGCGCGCGGCCTGTGCCGATGAGCGTGCCGCTGGTGCCCAGCCCGGCGACGAAGTGCATCACGCGCCCGTCCGTCTGCTCGATGATCTCCGGGCCGGTGGTGGCGTAGTGCGCCTGCCAGTTGGCGTCGTTATCGTACTGGTTGGCGTAATAGTGATCGGCGGCGTGATCGGCGGCGATCTCGCGCGCGACGCGGATCGCGCCATCCGAACCTTCCAGGGGCGAGGTCAACACCAGCTCTGCGCCGAGCGCGCTCAGGATGCCGAGGCGCTCCGGGCTGGCATTGGCAGGCAACGCCAGCTTCACCCGATAGCCGAGCGAGCGTCCAAGCGTCGCGTAGGCGATGCCCATGTTGCCGGAAGTGGAGTCGAGCAGGATCTTGTCCGGCGTCAGCTCGCCGCGGGCCTCGGCGGTGCGGATGATGTTGAGCGCCGGACGATCCTTGACCGAGCCGCTCGGGTTGAACCACTCGGCTTTGGCGTACACCTCGACGGCTTCCGGCAAGTGAGCGGCGACGGCACGCAGGCGCAACAGCGGCGTGTTGCCAACCAGATCGGCCAGCGAGTGTGCGGCAGTCCGAACGGGCCGCGCGACTTGAAATCTTGGTAAGGTCAGCATACCGGCTATCCGTAAAATTCGTTCAGTCCATTGAAAATAAAAAGCCAGCCAAACAAAACGGCAACCGCGTTCCATTGACTTTGGAGGCGGTTGCCGCTCGTCTGCTGGCGGGCGTCATCCTGAAGGCAGGCGTGACTAGACGGTGGCGGGTCGCCTCCATCTGGTACACATGCAAACCTCGGCAAATGCGTTGAACTCTGCCATGATTACCGCAATTATATCGCCACGAGTCGCATTGTCAATTAGAGGTTTAACAGAGCCTGGGCCGGCCCGTCTGGTGAGTTATCCTGTCCATAAAGTTGGCGGACGGGGCTTCTTTAGTCGGTGACCTCGCCAAAGCGGATTCTTTGGCTGAAGGTCGTGAAATTCACTTGGCGTCGAGTTGGCGTAGGATCTCGGCCTGCGCCTGCCACATGCACGCCTGCTGAGCGGGCGTTGCGTGGTCGTGGCCGAGCAAATGCAAGACACCATGCACGACCAGCAGCTGCACCTCAGCCTGGAGCGAATGCCCGCCGGCTTTGGCCTGCGCCGCCGCGCGCGTCACCGAAATTGCCAGGTCGCCGAAGTAGCCCGGCTCTTCCGCGGGGAAGGACAGCACATCCGTCGCGGCATCGTGGCCCATAAACTCGCGGTTCAGTTTGCGGAGCGCCGCATCGCCCGTCAGCCAAACGGTTAGCGCACCGGGCGCCGCCCGTTGGTGCACCAGCGCGGCGCGTGCGGCCCGGCGGACCGCTGCCGCTCCGATCCGTCGCGCCTGCCGGGCCTCCACCCGCACCTCAACCGTATACCTTGCCCTCAATCGCTAATCTCCCATCTGTAGTCATCACTTATCCGTCTTCAACTCCCGGCCTTCAACTCTGCCTCCGCGGGTGGCGCCGGTTCCGGATACTGCACGCGTGGGTGGAACACGCCGCGCAGCGTGTTCACGAACGACTCGCGGATCAGGGTAAGATCGTTGAGCGTCAGGTTAGTCTCGTCGAGTTGACCCTTGGCGAGGCGATCATCAATCAGCCCTTTCACAATGCGGTCAATATCCTCCTCGGTCTTCGGCCGGTCGGAGCGGGCCTTGGCTTCGCAGCCGTCGGCCAGCATCAGCAGGGCCGTTTCGCGGGAGCGCGGGCGCGGGCCGGGGTACTGGAACTGGCTCTTGTCCACCCGGCTGGCGTCGCCGCCCGCCGCCTCCACGGCGCGCTTGTACTGGTACATCGTCCAAAGCGTGCCGTGGTGCTCGGCGATGAAATCGCGGATGCGTGAGGGCAGGCGGAACTTGCGCGCCAGCTCGAGGCCGTCCGGTACGTGGCGGATGATCACACGCGCACTGGCCTCGGGCGTGAGTGTCTCGTGGATGTTCGTGTAGTCGAGCTGGTTTTCGATGAAATATTGCGGATGCAACGCTTTACCGGCGTCGTGGTACAGCGCGCCGACCCGTACGAGCATGGCGTTGGCGCCGATACGCTCGGCTGCTTGCTCGGCTAGGTTGGCGATTTGCAGGCTGTGTTGGTACGTTCCCGGCGCGTTGCGCAGGATCAGGCGCAGCAGCGGATGGTCGGGCCGCGACAGCTCCACGAGTTGTAGGCTGGTGGTGATGTCGAACACGCCCCCGAGCGCGAAGAAGGCCATCAGCGTCAGCGCTGCGGAGATGCCGCCGTTGAAGAGGCTGGCAGCGATCAGTTGGGCAATACCCACCAGATCGGTCGCCGGGTTGCCCAGTCGGAAGACCAGCAGGATGCCGATGCCGGCAATCGCGCTCGCCAGCCCCGACCAGAAGAACAGGTCTACACGCTCGGCCCGGTCCAGCACGACGGCGGCCACGATGCCCATCAGCGCGGTGTAGATTGTCAGCTCCAGGCTCGACCCGCCGATATAGCCGACGAGCGCACCCAGCGCCACCGCGACGGTCATCGCCAGGTGCGGCCCGACCAGCACCGTCACCAGCATCGCCAGCGCCGCCGCCGGGAAGAAGTAGGGTAGCAAGACGTTGCCCGGCACCATCACCTGCGCCGCCAGCAGAAAGCCGTTGAAGAACAGGCCGATCAGCAAAACCAGCTTGGCGTTTTGCCCGACCTCGGGATAGAAGCGCTGGACGTAAACGACGAACAACAGACCGGTGATGACGACGGCCAGCACGCCGCTGGCAATCTGCCGCCAGTCGAACTCGGGCTGGAGTAGACCGACGGCGCGCAGTGCTTCCAAATCCTCGGCGGTGACGACGCGGCCACGCGCGATGATGGTCTGCCCACGGATTATCTGCTTAACCACCGGCTCCACCGACTCACGCGCAGCCTGCCGCGCGGCCTCCGTCGCGGCGGCGTTGTAGACGCTGTTGGCCGTAATCAGCGGGCTGACCAGGGCGATGACGGCGCGCGACTCTTCGTCCGATAAGTCAACGCTGATTCGCACCGGGATGGAGCGCCGTAGATCCTCCACCTGGTTGGCGCGCACCGGGTTGAGCATGATCTGCTCGAGCACGCTCAGGGCTTCGGACTGGACGGCCGTCCACTGTTCGGGAGTGAAGCGCAGCAGCAGATCGGCGATATCGGCGTCCAGCGCCAGGTCGCGAATGGCGAGCAGGTCGGCGCGCTGTTCCAGCGGCGTCGCCAGCGAGTCGGCGCGCACGGTGGTGATGTATTTCAGCGCGTTGCGCAGGGCAAGCACCTGGTTGCGCGCAATCCGGCTGTCGGCGGGATCGTAAAGATCGGGGACGGCGGCGGCGGCGGCCTGACGCGCTTCTTCGGTCAGGATATCGCTGCGAAAGTTGACGGTGCGCGGCGCGAGAATTTCCTGCCCGGCTGGCTCGCCCACCCGGACAGTGGTTGCGCCCAGTGCACTGATAGGGAGAGAGATGATGATGGCGGCTAGGGCAATGGAGCCTACCGCCAGCAGGCCGATCAGCGCTCGTTGCCCGGTGTTGAAGGAGCGCACGTGATGTGAGATTTGAGGTTTAGGATTTTAGACTTGCGAGCAGAGCCGGCAATCTGCAATCTAAAACCTTCAATCTGAAATCAACTCAGGAGTTCGCGCACGATCTCGTTCACCAGCTTGCCGTCGGCGCGGCCCTTGGTGCGCGGCGCGAGCAGCTTCATCACCGCGCCCTGTTGTTTGAGTTCGGTGGCGCCGGCCTCGGCGATCGCCGCTTTCGCCAGGGCCACCAGCTCGTCGCGTGAGAGAGCGCGCGGCAAATAAGCGTCCATCACCGCCAGCTCGGCTTCGTACGCGGCGACCAGGTCGGCGCGGCCTGCCTGTTGCGCATCAGCGATGGACTCGCGGCGAGACTTGGCCTCCTTCTGAATCAGGGCCAGCATGTCCTCCTCGGTCAACGCCGTTTGGCGGTCCACCTCGGCCTGCTTGATGGCGGCCTGCAGGGCGCGGATGGTGTTCTTGCGCGTCTCGTCGCCGGCCTTCAGGGCAGTTTTGAGATCGGACGTAAGTTGCTCTTTGAGACTCATAGAGTGAGTATAGCACTATAGCGTTAGCCCGGCGGCCAGGTCATCTGCCGCTCGCCGAGGAGGTGCAGATGCAGGTGCGGCACCGTCTGCCCGCCATGGCTGCCGACGTTGAGCACTAGCCGGTAGCCGTTCTCGGCCAGGCCCTCCTGTTCGGCGATCCGCTTAGCCGTCAGCAACAACCGTCCGAGCAGCGCTTCGTCTTCCGGCCCGGCTTCCCGAAGAGAAGGGAGCGGCTTGACGGGAATGAGCAACACGTGCGTCGGCGCCTGCGGGTTGATGTCGCGGATGGCGACGATGTGCTCATCGCGGTAGACGAACTTGGCGGGAATCTGGCCGTTGATGATTTTGGTGAAGAGGGTTTCTTGAGGCATGGTTTTGGATTTCTGATTTTGGGTTGTTGATTTTCGATTGCTGAGCGTGTGTTGTGAGTTGCGTGACGGTGTCGGTAAATCCGAAAGTGAAAATCGGAAGTTCATGGCTGCCGGATGATGACGTTGTCGAAGTGGATGCGCACGCCGCCCTCGTTGAACGTGCCGGCGATCAGGCCGGCGTCGCCGTGGCCGAGGGCGTCGTCCTCGAAAGAGCCGGCGACCACGCCATTGACGCTGAAGGAGAGGCGATTGCCCTGGCAGGTTGCCTCCAAACGATTGACTGCGCCGTCGCCGGTCTGGATAGCCGCCAGCGGCTCGAAGTTCTTCCCGGCGTTCAGGAACGTTCGCTCGGTCTGGTTGACGACTTTGCCCACGCTATAGTAGCCGTCCGAGCTGATGAGGAAGAAGTAGAAGCTGTTGCGGTCGCCGCTGCGGGTATGACGGCACAAAACGCCGAAGGCGTTGTCGCGCGGGCCGCCGCTGACCTGCGCCTCGACCGAGATGCGCATATCGTTCAGGTCGAGGCCGGCCAGGCCAAAGGCGTCGCGGTTGGGCGTCTCCACAGCGATCAGGTAACGGCCGTCGTCATAGTTGGTGATGATGTCCGCGCCGGTGTACGCATCCCAGCCGCTCTGCGGGTTGGAGAAATCATCCTCGAGGATGACGCCGTCGGCGCGCGGCGTGGGCTGAGAGGCGCAGGCTGCCAGCGCCCACAGCGCGATCCCCAAAGCACATAGGCGAAACCGCATGGCGGCATTCTAACATGCCGTCAACCGGTTTCGGCTCAAAGCGCTCAGGGCAACTGCGCCAAAGCCTGCAACGCCTGCCGGCCCACCGGGCCTTGCGGGTCGAGGGCCAGCGCGTGGTTGAGGGCCGCTTGGGCCTCATCCGTCTTGTTCTGAAACTGGTAAAGCCGGCCCAGGTGGTAGTAGGCGCTCGGCAGGTTGGGGTCGAGTTCGAGGGCGCGCTCCAGCTGTTTGCGCCCGTTGACGAAATCGCCGGTGACGACTAGGGCATACCCATGCGCGTCGGCAGCCAGGGCGCTGGTCTTGTCGAGGCCGGCCGCCTGGCGCGCCGCCGGCAAGCCCAGCTCGGCGACTTTGAATTCGTTATCCACATAAAAGCGCGCCAGCAGCAGCCAGAACTTGGCGTTATTGGGCGCGAGCTCGACGGCGCGCGTGAAGGCGATCTCGGCGTTGAGCAAATCGTTCTGCGCGGCGTAAGCGCCCCCGATCTCGGCGGCGATGGCGGGATTCTGCGGGTCGAGCTGCTGGGCGGTCTTCAGATAGGGCAACGCCTTGGCCGACTCTCCCCGGCTGCGATAGTGCAGGCCAAAGAGATAATGGGCCAGCGGCGACTGCGGCGCGAGCTGCACGGCGCGTTCATAGTTGGCCAGCCCATCCCATCCCTGAGAGTCCTGCGCCAGCCCGAGGTAGGCGTAGGCATCGGCGTAGGTTGGATCCAGCGACACGGCCTGCGTCAGGGCGTGCTCGGCCAGCGCCCACTCCTGCAGCTGCAACAACTCAAACCCGACGCGGCCAAAGGTGTACGCCGGCACATCCTGCGCCTGCGCTTCCAGGACGACGTTCCGCAAGTAGCGCGCCGTGGCCGCAAAGTCCGAGGGCACTTCGGCGGCAACCAGCAGCGGCGCAAGGGAATCGCCGGGGGCAGTGGCTGCCGTGATGAGGGCGAGTCGGTAAAGCAAAGCCGGGTCGCGGTTGCCCGCCTGTAACCGACGCTCGAGCATCTCGGCTGCTTGTGAAAACCGGCCGTCGGCCTCGTAGACGGTCGCCAGCCGCGCCAGCAGCGTCTCTTCGTTGGGCAGGGCCGCCAGCGCCAGCTCCCACTGGGCGATGGCCGCTGTACGGTCGCCCCGACCCAGGTAAGCGTCGCCAATCGCTGCGCGCAGCCCCGGCGTCCAGCCGGAGAGCGTCGCCGTGCGTTGCAGCCGCGCTACCGCAGAGTCAAAGCGCCCGGCGGAGATGTCGGCCAGGCCGGCGCGCTGAGTGATCGTGGCCTCGTAAGGCAGGCGTGAAGCGGCTTCGGAGAGAGCGTCCGCGGCAACGGCGTAGTCCTGGCGCGCCGTCGCGGCTTCGGCGCGGCGCAAGGACTCGGAGACGCCCAGCGGCGCCGCTTGCGGGCTGAGCAGCGTCAGGGCCGCGAACAGGACGATCATGCGCAGCCCGGCGCTCGTCGTCGGATGAGGCCGATCAGTCATGGCGGCGAGGATCGCCGAGGTCGAGCAGGGTCGAGACCTGCTTGATCAATTCCTCGCGTCTGAACGGTTTGTTGAGATACACTGCCACCGACTGCAGCGAGCCGATCACGCGATGCACCGGCTCCGTGTGCGCGGTCAAAACGATGATGGGCGTGTGCTTGATCCGGCCGGTTCCCTTGAAGGCCTCCAGCACCTTCCAGCCGTACATGTCCGGCAGGTCAATGTCGAGGAAGATGAGGGCCGGCACTTCACGCTCGATGAAGGCGATGGCTTCCGCAGCCGACGGGGCGTTGATGAGGTCAATCGGCAGATGCCGGAGGGTGAGCTGGAGCAGGTGAAAGGCGTGCTGGTCGTCTTCGACGGCCAGCACACGGTGGAGCTTCTTGGACACGACTCTCTCCCAGACAAAGTTGCCGCATTATACCCGCCTCGCTCGGGCGAAGCGCAATTCCTACCAAACTCGTAAAAATCGAATCAACGCGATGCTATAATCGAAACGCGGTTTCGCCGGAAGCCACACCTATTTCTTCATCGTGGGAGGTCGCGTTGAACATTGTCGTCTGTATCAAGCAAACGCCGGACTCGGCGGCGAAGATCGCCGTGGAGAATGGCAAGGTGACCTGGGATGCGGCCCTGGTCCTGAATCCCTGGGACGAGTATGCCGCCGAGGAGGCCATCCGGCTCAAGGAAAAACACGGCGGCAAGGTGACGGCGCTGTCCGTCGGGCCGGAGTCGGCCAAGGAGGCTTTGAAGACCTGCGTGGCGATGGGCTGCGACGAAGCCATCCTGCTCTCCGACCCGGCCTTCGAAGGCTCGGACGCGCTGGCGACTTCATATATCCTGGCGCTCGCCATCCAGAAGATCGGCGCAGTGGACCTGGTGCTGTGCGGCAAGCAGGCCATTGACGGCGATACCGGCCTGGTGCCGATGGCCCTGGCCAGGCGCCTGGGCTGGGCGCCCATCTCCTTCACCATGCAGCTCGAGGTTGACCCGGCAGCCGGGACTCTCAAGGCCACGCGCCTGCTGGAGCAGGGCAAGCAGATGATCACGGCCAAGCTGCCCGCTGTGATCGGCACGGTGAAGGAACTGAATGAGCCGCGGTATCCTTCGTTTATGGGCATCCGCAAGGCGAGCAAGGCCAATATCCCGACTTGGGGCGCGGCCGAGATTGGCGCAGAGATCGGTAAAGTGGGTGCCGCCGGCTCGGCGACGAAGTGGCCGACCATCTACCCGCCGCCCGCGCGCGAGGGCGCCGTTGAACTGCTGGACGGCTCGCCCGAGGAAGCCGCAGCGAAACTGGCGGACAGGCTCATCGCGGATAAAGTCATCTAACGCCGAGCGTCTTGCGTAATTCGTGACACAGACAAATCCAACGGAATACGCAACAGCAGCAGAACACAGCCACGACTATGACCAACAAGATCTGGGTCTTCATCGAACAATTCAAGGGTGCGATCCAGCCGGCCTCGCTCGAGGCGTTAGGCGCAGCGCGGACTCTGGGGGACGGTGTAACGGCATTGCTGCTGGGGCAGGGCCTCGGCGCGCTGGCGCAGACCCTCATCGCGCATGGCGCGGACGAAGTGCTGGTGGCCGACGATGCCACGCTGGCCGACTTCCGCGTTGAGCCATACGCGGCGCTGGTCGCCGGGTTAGTCAAGGAGCACGGGCCGCAGGTCGTCCTGGCGGCGGCGACGATCGTGGGCCGCGACCTGTCGGCGACGGTCGCCGTCGAGCTGAACGCCGGCGTGATCGCGGATGTGATCGGCATCAGGCTGGCCGACGGTAAGGTGCAGGCGGTGAAGCCGGTGTACGCCGGCAAGTTGCTTTCCGACGTGACCTTTGCCAAGGACGGGCCGCAGTTTGTAACGCTCCGCCCGCGCGCCTTCCCCAAGCCGGAGCCGGACGCTGCGCGCACCGGCACCGTCACCCAGGTCAGCCCGGTGCTGGCCGAGGACGCCATCGGCGTGAAGGTGGTGGACTACGCTATCGAGCAGGGGCAGGTAAGCCTGACCGATGCCAAGATCATCGTCAGCGGCGGGCGTGGCGTGGGCGGGCCGGAAGGCTTTGCGCCGATCAGAGAGTTGGCGCAGACGCTCGGCGGCGCGATGGGCGCCAGCCGCGCGGCGGTGGACGCAGGCTGGATCCCGTACGCGCACCAGGTCGGGCAAACGGGCAAGACCGTCGCGCCGGACCTGTACATCGCCGCCGGCATCTCCGGCTCGATCCAGCACCAGGCCGGCATGCGTTCGAGCAAGCTGATCGTCGCCATCAACAAGGATGCGGAAGCGCCCATTTTCAAGCTGGCGCGTTACGGCATCGTCGGCGACCTGTTCAAGTATGTGCCCGCCCTGACGGCGGAGTTCAAGAAGCGGCTGGGGAAGTAACACGAGGAGAACAGAAGCAGGCCGGGCAATCTGCCCGGCTTGCTTTTTTTGCGATACCCACTCCATCCAAAAAAACTGCGCCATCTTCGTTCGCCCATCACAGCCCGCCCGCGCCGTGCAGGCCATATACTTGGGCCAGCCTCTAACCCCCAATCTCTGATCTCTTATGCCCCCTCACGCCCGCCTCGTCATCATCGGCGCCGGCATCGCCGGTTGCAGCACGGCCTATCACCTGGCCCGGCTCGGCTGGAAGGATATCGTGGTGGTGGACGCCGGGCCGCTCTTCCATACCGGCGGCTCCACCAGCCATGCGCCCGGCGGCCTCAGCCTGATCTCCGCCTCGCGCATGTTGGTGGAGTTTGCCAAGTACAGCCTGCCGCTCTACGCCTCCCTCGAGTTGAACGGTTGCAGGGGCGCGAACCTGCTCGGCGGTTTGGAGGTCGCTCGCTCCACAGCGCGCTGGAATGAACTCAAACGCCGCTCCGGCTGGGGCAAAGCGTTTGGCGTGGAGAACGAGCTGCTCACGCCCGCCGAGTGCCGGGACCTCGTGCCTGTGCTCGATGAGGCGCAGATCCTCGGCGGGCTGTTCAGTCCGGGCGCGGGCATTGGCGCGCCGGTGGTGCTTGCGGAAGCGTTTGCGCGCGCGGCGCTGGACGCGGGCGCGGCTGCCTTCTATGGACAGACCACCGTGACCGGCTTCGAGCGCGAGGGGCGCCGAATCCGCGCCGTCATCACGGATCGGGGACGCATCGAAACCGAGGCGGTCCTGCTGTGCGCGGGCATCTGGGGGCCGCTTCTCGGCGAGATGATCGGCATCTCCATCCCGCTGATGCCCGCCGAACATCAGTATGTCAAAGTCGGCCCGATCCCCGAGCTGGCGGCGTTCGGCCGGGAGGTGGCGTTGCCCTTCGTGCGCGTGCACGATCACCTGATGTACTGCCGGATGCACGGCGACCTGTTCGGGATCGGCAACTACAACCATACGCCGCTGCTCGTCGAGCCGCGGCACCTCCGCCAGCGCCGCGATCCGCACGACGAGCCGTCCAGGCACCCGTTCACGCCCGAACACTTCGCCGAACCGTTCGCGCGGCTGAGCGAAGTCTTCCCGATGGTGAAGGGCCGGCCCATCGTGGAGGCGTTCAACGGCCTGTTCTCCTTCACGCCGGACGGGATGCCGCTGCTCGGTCCGCACCCGGAGGTGGACGGCCTGTGGCTGGCGGAGGCGGTGTGGATCACGCACGCCGGCGGCGTCGGGCGCGCCCTGGCCGAATGGATGACGCACGGCGTCCCCTCGCTCGACGTGCGCGAGGGCGATATCAGTCGCTTTCACACCTATGCCTTGACGAAGTTCTACATTCGCGCGCGCGCGCCGGAGACGTACAAGAACACGCACGCCATCATCCACCCTGCCGAGCCGCTGACGCGCCCGCGCAATCTGCGGCGCACGCCGTTCTATCCACGCTACGAGGCCGAGGGCGCGCACTTCATTGACTTCGGCGGCTTCGAGCGCGCGGCCTGGTGTGAGGCCAACGCCGGCATCGAAGAGCCGGATGTGCCGATCCGCACGGGCTGGGCCGCGCAGTACTGGTCGCCGGTGCAGGCCGCCGAGCACCTGCGGGTGCGCGCCGCCGCCGGCCTTTTCGATATGAGCACCTTCACCAAGATTGATATCGAAGGGCCGGATGCGCTGGCGCTGGTGCAGCACACGTTCACCAATAACCTGGATGTGGCTGTCGGCAAAGTCGTCTACACGCTGATGCTCGACGTCAACGGGCGGATACGCAGCGACATGACGGTGGTGCGGCTGGGCGCGGATCGTTTCCGCGTGCTCAGCGGGGCGGGGGCCGGCCCGCGTGATCTGGCCTGGCTGCGCCGGCAGGCCGCCGAGCGCGGCTTCGCGGTGCGCCTCACGGAGGTGACCTTGCAGTACGGCGCGCTGGGATTGTGGGGGCCGCGGGCGCGCGACATCCTGGCGCAGGTGACGGACGACGATGTGAGCAACGCCGGCTTCCCGTATTACACTGCGCGCGAGATCGTCATCGGCGCGGCAACCTGCCATGCCCTGCGCGTCAGCTACGTGGGAGAACTGGGCTGGGAGATCTACGTCCCGGTGGACATGGCCCTGCACGTGTGGGATGCGCTGTGGGCGGCAGGCCGCCCCCTTGGCCTGATCGCCGCCGGCACGGGCGCCATGGACAGCCTGCGGATCGAGAAGGGCTATCGTCGGCTGGGCTTCGACCTGGACGCGAACTACAACCCGTTCGAGGCCGGCATGGAGCACGTGCTGCGCCTGAAGAAGCCGGACTTCGTTGGCCGCGCCGCCCTGCTCGAACTGAAGAATCAGCCGCTCACGCGCCGGCTGACGTGCCTGACCCTCGACGCGCCGGGCGCGGTGGTGCTGGGCCGCGAGCCGATCTGGGACGATGGCGCCGTCGTCGGTTTCGTCTCGTCGGCGAACACCGGCTACACCGTGGGTCGGCACATCGCCTACGCTTATCTGCCGGTTGCGCTGACGACGCCGGGACAAAAATTGGAGATCGAATACTTCGGGGAACGGCTAGCCGCGACGGTGGCCACTGAACCGCCGTTCGATCCTCAGGGCGAGCGGCTGAAGGCCTGACCGCCCGCTAGATTTACGCCTTTGTCACGCCGGCTTTAGCCGCGCTTTACGGACGACGCCGCGCTTAGGGGGTAGGATGCGGGCATGTGGGCGCCCGAACCGCCTCCCTCCCTCGACCTCGATTCGGATGATCTGATTCGAGCGGTCGCCTTCTATCTGCGGCTGGATGTGTACCTCAAGCGGATCGGCGCGCTGCCGTTGGCTGAGCAGGAAGATTGGGCCGAGGCGGTGTTGTGGGAGTACGCCTGCCACGCCGCCGACCGGCTGGGCCGCCTGCGAGCGGCGCGCTGATCGCCGCCGGGTTTCGCTCGGCGGTTCGCGGCCGGGAGGTCGGTTGTGGGGGGGGTCCGGCGTGAGCGTTCAGAATCCCTCGCCCTCGGTGTCGCCCAGGATGACTATCAACGCCGCGCGCGCCGCCTGCTGTTGCACTTCCGCCCAGCCGGCCTCATCAGCCATGCGGCGCAAATGGGCGAGCACGGCGCTGGCTTCGTCATCTTTCAACTCCAACCAGGCTTTGCGAATTTGCGGCGGCCTTTTCGAGAGCAGCGCCGCCCACATCTCTTCCAGTTCTATCATAAGCTCGCACCTTCAGATCGGACTTGCCCGGCCCGGGCGGTTGGGCGCCGGGCTGATCGGGTCGGTAAAATCGGCCAGCGAAAAGCACGGGCGTGGGTCAGGCGGGCACGGGTTCACGCACATTGTCACACAGAAGTGATGACAACACTCACTGCGAAATCAGACAGACTTTGCCTATTCTGTGTTCAGAAGAAAGAGCCGCCGCTGATAAGGTCGAGCAACGAGAGACACACTTTTCTCCATCGGCGTACTTGGTGACTTGGACCGAATCCTAGGAAACGGCCAGCACCATAATTTTGCCGCATAACTCTCTGACCGCGCCGCCGAATTTCGGCGGCGGCTTCTTTTAACCGCCGGTTCGCTCCAGTCGAAGATGTAGGCCGCCTTTAGGCCGAAGCGTCACTAACGGCTCGGCCTGTACCGCGTGCCCTGGCTCGGCCAGCAGCCGGTAACGTTGCGCGACCGTTGCCAGGATCAGCGCGCCCTCGACCAGCGCAAAAGTATTGCCGATGCACAGCCTCGGCCCGCCGCCGAATGGAAGATAGCCGAAGCGCGGCACGGCGTCCCCGAGAAACCGCTCCGGCTTGAAGGCTTCCGCCTCCGGCCACAACTCCTGATCGCGGTGGACGACGTACGGGCTGATGATGAGGAGCGCGCCCGCTGGCACCACGCGCCCGGCAACCTCGTCGGTGGCGCAGGCCTTGCGCGTGATCAGCCAGGCCGGCGGATACAACCGCAGCGCCTCATCGAAGACGGCGCGGGTATAGGGCAGGGCGGGCAGGTCATCCACGGTCGGCTGACGCCCGTTGAGTTGCCGCGCCAGCTCGGCGGCGAAGGCAGCGTTCGGGGTCGGATGCGTCGCCAGCAGATGCCACGTCCAGGTCAGCGCGCTGGCCACCGTCTCATGGCCGGCGATGATCAGTGTGATGATCTCGTCGCGCAACTGCCGATCGCTCATCGGCTGGCCGTCTTCGGTGCGCGCCGCCAGCAGCAGGTCGAGCAGGTCGCCGCGCTGCGCCTCCGCAGGTTCAGCGCGGCGCGCGGCGATCAGCCGATACACGGCCTCATCCAGCATCTGCAAGGCATGGCTGAAGGAACGGTTGCGCGGCGTGGGCACGAAGGGCGGCAGCGCCAGCGGATTCTGTGCGCGATACACGATATAGTTCAGTGTGATGAGCACCGCCCGCACCAGGTCGCTGGCCGCCGCGCTCAGATCCACGCTGAACAACGTCTGACCGACGATCTCCAGCGTCAGCTTCATCATCTCCTGATCAACATCGAGCGTCACGCCCGCAGGCAGGGCATCCCAGCGTGCCAGCATCTTTTCCGCCGCGCTCACCATCGTTTGGCCGAAGGCGGCTACGCGTTGGCGATGAAAAGCCGGCTGCATCATCCGCCGCTGGCGCAACCAGTAGTCGCCGTTGCTGGTGAGCAGTCCCTCGCCGGTAACGAGCGCCAGCGTGTTGAACTGAATCGTGTCCTTGTTGTAGTTGCGGGCGTTGTCCTGCAAGACGTGGCGCACGCCGGTCGGGTCGCTGACCGCGTACACCGGCAGGTTGCCAATGGGGAATTGGACGACGCCGCCGTAGGTGCGCGCGCAGTGGAGCAGGAACTCGTGCGGCGCGCGCTGGATGGCGCGCAACCGGCGCAGCATCTCCGCGCCGGTGGGGCCGGGGGCCGTCATCTTCATCGCTCCTCATGATAACAAAAGCCTCGGCCAGCATCCCTTCACTGGGTCGCTGGCCGAGGTCGTAGAGGGCGGGCTGCAATCAGGCATAGACGTCCACGCTGCCGCGCGCGAAGGCCTCCGTCTGGCGCATCATCGCCAGCAACGCCTTCATCTGTTGCTGCTGCGCGTCCTGCTGCTGCTTCAGGATCGCCACGCCGATCTGACCCTGAACCTGCGCCGACTTCATGTCGCTGGCCAGGCCGGCCAGCGCATTGAGCGAGTTGGCAGCAGCAGTCACGTCCATACACCGTCATTATCGGCCTGGCCGGCGCCAACTTGAGCGGCGGCGTATAAAGTGTGGCAAAATCCGGCATGTGTTTCAACGTAGACCTGTCCAGACCCGGCAGGTCTGGGTCGTCGTTGACAGGTAGGGCCTGATGCCGCTCTTCCCAATTGATCAGCAAGTCACCTTCTTTTACACCCGCGACCTGGCCGCCACCGCCGACTTTTACGAGCGCGTGCTCGGCCTGCGCCTGGCGCGCGATCAGGGACACTGCCGAATCTATCACGTCGCGGGCAATGCCTACCTGGGCTTCTGTGACCGGATGGGCCGGCCCACTTCGCCGGTCGGTGTGGTCTTCACGCTGGTCACCGAGCAGGTGGACGAATGGTGCGCGCATCTGCGGGCGCAGGACGTGGCTTTTGAGAAAGAGCCGGCGGACAACGCGGCCTACCGCATCTACAATGCCTTTTTCCGCGACCCCAACGGCTATCTGATCGAGATTCAACGCTTCTGGGAGCGGCTGGAATGAAAGTGCGCCCCTGTTTGACTCACGCCCTGCTCATGGCCAGTACGCTGCTGGCGTCGAATGCGCCGGCGTTGTACGCCTCCCCGGCGGGCGCCGATGGCCCGCCGCCGGATGTGCGTTTCGGCGCCGTTGAAGCCTGGATGGCGCCCGAGGCGGCCCGCGACCTGCGCGTGGGCTGGGACCGGATGCTGGTGGACTGGCACAAATATCAGCCGGACAACGCCGACCAGTGGACGCCGCCGCCCGAAGATCAGGAACGTGTGAATCTGACGGTGGCGGCGGGGCGCGAGATGGTCCTGCTGCTGCGCGGCACGCCGCCCTGGGCGACCGACGGCCAGCCATACGCGGGCGTGCCGCGCGGCCTGCGGCTGCCGGTGGACGACCCCCGCAACGTCTGGGCCGGCTTCGTCCGTCGGTTGGTGCAGGAGTATGCCGGGCGCGTCACCCGCTTCATCATCTGGAACGAGCCCGACATCGCGCCGAACGAGTACGGCGTGCAGTTCCTGGGCACGGTCGAGGACTACTATCAGCTTGTCAAGGTCGCTTACCTGGCCGCCAAGCAGACCAACCCGCAGGCGCAGATCCATCTCGGCGGGCTGACGCACTGGCACGACGTGGTTTTCAGGCGGCGGCCTTATCTGCAACGCTTTCTGGAGGTGGCCGGCCGCGATCCAACGGCACGGGATAACAACTATTACTTCGACGTGGCCACCGTACACATCTACTTCCGCACCGAGACCGTCTTCGAGATCATCACGCTGTTCCGCAGCATTCTGCGTAGCGCCGGCCTGCACCATCCCATCTGGCTCAACGAGACCAACGCCGCGCCCGCCAACGACCCGCAGATGCCATGGCACAACGCCATGTTCCGGCTGACGATGGATCAGCAGGCGGCCTTCCTCGTGCAGTCCTTTGCGCTCGGGCTGGCGGCGGGGGCGGAGCGGGTCTCCGTCTACAAGCTGGCGGAGATCTACCCGCCCATCCCCGGCGCCGATTACAACGGCCTGTACCGTCCCGACGGCTCGGCGCGCCCGGCGGTGGAGGCCCTCCGCACGATCACCCGCCACTTTGCCGGCGTGCAGCGCGTCTCCTATTTTGTCACAAGCCGTCACTACGAGGTGCGCCTGGAGCGGGGCAACGCCGTGACGCGCGTGCTGTGGGCGCGTCGTGATCAGTCCGTGCTGGTCAGCCTGACGGCGACGCGCGGCACGCAGACCGTCACCATCTACGATCACCTGGGACAGGTGTTGCCGCTGAATTTTTCCGGCGCGCTGGCGTACACCTTCACCCTGCCTGCCGCTGCCTGCCGCGATCCTCGAATCGGCTGTCTGGTCGGCGGAATCCCGCTGCTGGTGGTGGAAACACTCCAGAAGTGATGTGCTAGAATTTGGGCCGCAGCTATGTCCGACCTGCAACCCGCCCTTCCGCGCATCCGCAACGCCCGCACCCGGGCCGTCATCCAGCGTGAAACCTTCTGGCAGATCACGGTGCCGCTGGCTCTCACGTTGCTGCTGATCGTGGGGCTGATGGTTTTCGTAGCGCTCAGCGCCGTCGGGGTGTTCATCCCTACGCCGACGCGCGCGCTGGCGGATGTGGCGTTGATGTTTTTGATCCTGCTGGCCGCCGCCGGCGCGCTCGTGATGTTGGTGGTGCTCGTGGCGTTGTGTGTGGCCGCCGGCTATGGCCTGGTCGAGCTGCCCTACCTGTTCAAGCGGGTGCAGGATTTTCTGTGGCTGGTGGCGATGAACGCCAAGACGGCAACGCGCCAGGTGGATAGCCGCGTGGTGGAGCTGCACCTGTCCGCCGCCGCCCTGCGCAGCCTCGGTGAAGGTTTTCGCGAGCTGTTCCGGCGGGAAAGGACGGTTTGAGGATGGAGCGGGATTGGCGTACTCAGGCGCTGATCTTCGGCGCGGTGGCCGGCGCCCTGCTGGGCGTGCTGGCAGCGCGGCTCTACGTCAGCGCCGTGGAGCAGGAGACCGCCCGGCATGGCGAGCGACCGCCCTTCGGCGCCGCTCAGGCGGCAGCGCTCGGCCTGGCCGTGCTTGGCGTCCTGCGCCAGATTTCGGCGCTGCCCCAGACCAAGGCCGTCAAACGTTCGGCGCGTAAGAAGCGCTAAAAGCCGCTCTTCACCGAAGCCAGGCCGCCCGACTCGTTCGGGCGGTTTTTGTTTTGCCGGTTGACGTTGCGCGTGTTTGATGTATGATGTGAACGCTCGTTCATTTTTTTGCCGCTATGCCGCCCAAGCCCGCCTCCCCAACTGCCGCTGCAGACGCGCCCCTCACCAGGGGCGAGGCCACGCGCACGGCGCTGCTGGCCGCCGCCCACAAGCTCTTTCTCCGGCAGGGCTTCCATGGCACCAGCATGCGCGAGATCGCCGCCGAAGCCGGCCTGGCCGTCGGCGGCATCTACAACCACTTCGCTACCAAGGAAGACATCTTTGCCGCCGTGCTGGATGCCTATCATCCCTATCACGTCCTGCTCCCGGCCCTGGAACAGACGGAAGGCGAGAACGTGGAGGCCCTGGTCCGCAACGCCGCCGAGCAGGTGCGCCAGGGCATCGAAGGCTTGGAGACTCGCTTGCTGCCGCTGGTATTTGTGGACCTGGTGGAGTTCCGGGGGCGGCACATGGGCCGGCTGGCGCGCAAACTGGTGCCGCAGTTCCTGCCGTTCTTTCAACGCTTCACGCAACTGCCGGGCCGTCTGCGCCCCCTGCCTCTGCCGGTGTTGTTCCGTGCGCTGCTGAGCCTGATGGTGGGCTACCTTATCACCGAGATGATCCTGCGCAACGCCCGATTATCCACGCCGCTGGGCATGACCCCGCGCGAGGCGTTCGACGGGCTGATTGACATTTACCTGCACGGCATCCTCGACGAGCGGAAGGCCGACTGATGCTCAACACACGCCTGCTCTCCCTCATTCGCAAGGAGTTCATCCAGATTTCACGCGATCCGCGCACACTGCTGCTCGTCATCGTCATCCCGGTCATGCAATTATTTCTGCTTGGCTATGCGGCGACCAATGACGTCCGCAACGTGCCGCTGGCCGTCTTCAACCAGGATCGCGGGCCGGCGGCGCGTGCGCTGCTCGACGCCTACCGCGCCGCCGACTATTTCCGGCTGACGTTCGACGTTGGCTCGGAAGCCGAACTGCGCCAGTTGATTGACGAGGGCCGAGCGCGCGTCGGGCTGATTATCCCGCCGGATTACGGGGCCCAGGTTCAGCGCGGCAGCGCGCAGGTCGCCTTTATCCTGGACGGCAGTGACCCGACGGTGGCCTCCACCGCTCTAGCCGCTGCGCAACTCGTCGGCCAGGCGCACGGCGCGCAGATTCTGGCGGAGCGGCTGGCGGCGCGCGGCGCCTCCCTCAGCCTGACCCCGCCGGTGGAGGTGCGCACGCAAGTCTGGTACAACCCCGATCTGGAGGCCGCCCACTTCATGGTGCCGGGCGTCATCGGCATGATCCTCTATGCCATCACCTCCATTCTTACCGCCACGGCCATCGTGCGTGAGCGCGAGCGCGGCACCATCGAACAACTCATCGTCACGCCCATCCGTCCTTGGGAACTCATCGTCGGCAAGATGCTGCCGTACGTGGCGCTGGCCTTGTTCAACACCATCGAAGTGCTGGTCATTGGCGCGTGGTGGTTCGGCGTGCCGGTGCGCGGCGATCTCTTCCTGATCTTCGGCGTCTCGGCCATCTTCCTGATGTCCAGCCTGGGCATCGGCCTGTTCGCCTCCACCGTCGCCCACACGCAGCAGGAGGCAATGCTGACCGTGTGGATGACGCTGCTGCCCAGCATCTTCCTCTCCGGCTTTTTCTTTCCGCTGGAGGCGATGCCGCAGTTCCTGCAATGGATTTCGTACGCCATGCCGCTGCGCTACTACCTGGCTATCATCCGCGCGCTGTTGCTCAAAGGCGTGGGCTTCGCCGAGATTCAGGCCGACGTGCTGGCGCTGGTCGCTTTCGGCGTCATCATCATGACGGCAGCGGCGCTGCGGTTCCGCAAACGCTTGGATTGAGAGCAGAGATTGGAGATTGGCAATGCACCCAAATCCCCGACGTGTCATTCCGCTTGTGTTGCTGGTGATCGCTATCGGCGCGGCGGCATGGTGGTACTTTGGCGGCGGGAATGCGGCGACCGCCGCCGAAGGCGCACTCATGGCCTCGGGCACGATCGAGGCCACGGAGATTCGTATCAGCCCCGAGCTGGGCGGGCGCGTGCTGACGGTGAATGTGGCCGAAGGCGAGGCGGTACGGGCCGGCGCGATGCTGGTGGAATTCGATCCTGCCGTGCTGACCGCCCAACGCGCACAGGCCGAGGCAACCTTGAAAGCGGCGCGGGCCGCTGCCGAAGCCGCCGCCGGCGCGCGTGATGCTGCCCGCGCCAACCTCGCCTTGCTTCAGGCCGGGCCGTCCGCCGAGCAGTTGGCCGTCGCCCGCACCGTGGTGGAGCGGGCGCAGATCGCCGTGGACGCACTACAGGAGACCTACGACAACCTGACCGAGCTGGCGCGCGACACCCCCAACGGCAGGAATATCAAGCAGCAGCTCGATACGGCGATTGCCACGCTCGCCAATGCGCAGGCGCAATATGACCTGACCCGGGCCGGGGCGCGCGCCGAACAGATCGAAGCAGCGCAGGCGCAAGTGCAGGCCGCCGAGGCGCAGGCGCGCGCCGCCGAGGCGCAGGTCGAATCCGCACAGGCAGCGCTCGTCTTGCTGGATGTACAGCTTGGCAAGCTGACCCTCACCGCGCCCGCCGCCGGCGTCGTGCTGGCGCGCGCTATCGAGCCGGGGGAGTTTGCCGCCCCCGGCGCGAAGTTGCTTGTCCTAGGCGACCTCGACCGATTGACCATCACGGTCTACGTCCCAGAAGACCGCTATGGCCGGATCCGGCTGGGCCAGCGCGCTCAGGTGACGGTGGACTCCTTCCCCGGTGAGACGTTCCCGGCCACCGTCGCCTACATCGCCGACCGCGCCGAGTTCACGCCGCGCAATGTGCAGACGACCGAGGGGCGCAAGACTACCGTCTTCGCCATCCGCCTCTCCTTGGGCAACGCGGCCGGTAAATTGAAGCCGGGCATGCCGGCGGATGTGACGTTCGAGGATTGAAGGAAAGACGGTCGGCATCCGTCATCCCTCATCCCGCATGCCCGTTTTGATCGAAACCTCCGACCTCCACAAAGCCTTCGGCCGCACGCGCGCCGTGAACGGCCTGAGCCTGCGCGTGAATGCGGGCGAAGCTTACGGTTTGGTCGGGCCGGATGGCGCGGGCAAGACGACGCTGTTGCGCCTGCTGGTGGGCGCGCTCCGCGCCGACTCGGGAGCAGCGCAGATCAACGGCTGCGACGTAGCGCGCCAGACCGAAGCCGCCCGCCAGCGCATCGGTTATCTGGCGCAGCGCTTCAGCCTGTACGGTGACCTGACGGTGCTGGAGAACCTGAAGTTCTTCGGCGAAGTGCGCGGCTTGGGGGAGCAGCAAGTGAAGGCGCGCGCCGAAACATTGCTCAGTTTCATCGGGCTGGCCGGTTTCGAGAACCGTCGCGCCGACGCGCTCTCCGGTGGCATGAAGCAGAAACTCGGCCTGGCCTGCGCTCTGATCCACGAGCCGAGGGTGCTGCTGCTCGATGAGCCGACGACCGGCGTGGACCCGGTGACGCGCCAGGATTTCTGGCAATTGCTCATCCGCGTGATCGCTCAGGGCACGGCGGTGGTGGTGAGCACGCCCTACATGGACGAAGCCGCGCGCTGCAACCGGATCGGCTTTATGCACTCGGGCCGGTTGCTGGTGGAGGGCACACCGCGCGAACTGGCGGCAACATTGAATGGGCGGGTGCTGGAGCTGGTCGCTCAGCCGAAAGATCGCGCCAGACACATTGCGCGGGCCGACGCGGCGGTGGAGGCCGTGCTGACCTTCGGCGACCGGTTTCATTTGCGGGTGACGGAGCCGGACGGGCCACTGGCCCGGTTGCCGGTCGCCCTGGCCGAGGCCGGCGTCACGGTCACCCGCCTGCGCGTCATCCCGCCCTCGTTGGAGGACGTGTTCATCTCATTGCTCAACCGACAGTGATTTTTGATCTGGCTATTGGCTTGAAATCCTCACCGAACCTGGATGCTCGGTAGAGTAAGCGCCTATATCTAAACCGGGGTCTGGCGAAGGCATTGCCTTCGCCGAACCCCTGGTTTAGTGATAGGCTCTAAAATCTAAAATCTGCCATCTGAAATCTGCAATGCTCGAGCCGGTCATCATGGTTTCGGCACTCACCAAAAAGTTCGGCGACTTTACCGCCGTGGACAGCGTCTCGTTCGAAGTGCAGCGCGGCGAGGTGGTCGGCTACCTCGGGCCGAACGGCAGCGGCAAGACCACGACCATGCGCATGTTGCTCGGCCTGCTGCGCCCGACCTCCGGATTGGCAAAGGTGCTCGGCTATGACATCGTCCGCGACGCCGAACGCATCCGCCCGCTGGTCGGCTACATGAGCCAGAAGTTTGCGCTGTACGATGACCTGACGGTTCAGGAGAACTTGGCCTTTTACGGCGGCGTGTATGGGCTGACGGCGGCGCAACTGAAGCCGAGGCTGGCGGAGCTGATGCCGCTCATCGGGTTGGCCGGGCGCGAGACGGAGCGCGCCGGCGCGCTTTCCGGCGGCTGGCGGCAGCGTCTGGCGATGGGCATCGCCCTCGTCCATCAGCCGCAATTGCTCTGCCTGGATGAGCCGACCTCGGGCGTGGACCCGGAAGCGCGGCGCGAGTTCTGGGACATCATCTACACACTGGCCGAGCGCGGCGTGACGGTCTTCGTCAGCACGCACTACATGGACGAGGCCGAGTATTGCGGGCGGCTGGGGATGATGAACCAGGGCCGGCTGCTGGCGCTCGACACGCCCAGCGCCCTCAAGCGTGAGAGGGCGCCGGGTGACGCCTGGGACATTGTCGCGCAGCCGTTGCTCCCGGCCCTCGAGGCGCTGGAGGCGCTGCCCGGCGTGCAGCAGGCCGGCCTGCTAGGCAACCACTTGCACGCGCTGACCGTACACGGTGCACACACCGCCGCCTCGCTGGGGCAGGCGCTGTCGGCTTTCGCGCCGCAGGTCGCGGCGGCTGAGGTGACGCTGGAGGATGTGTTCATGGCGCTGGCGCGACCCCTGGCCGGCGCAACGTAAAACCGACACGTTGGCTGACGGTTAGCTTCGCCGGTTTTTCTCTCTTGGACGTTGGGGCGCGGTCGGTACAATCAGTACCGACTTCCCATGAGCTCCCTCATCTACGCCGACGCTTCCTCCGTCACGCTCCGCAAAGTGGGGCGTTATGAAATCATCCGCGAGATCGGCCAGGGCGGCATGGCAACAATCTACCTCGCCCACGATCCCGTTACCGACCGACCCGTCGCCCTCAAGCTGTTGCACGTCCAGTTCGTCCGCGACCCGCAGTTCCGCACCCGCTTCATGCGGGAGGCCAAGATCGTGGCCGGCCTCGAGCATCCGCATATCGTGCCGGTGTACGATTTCAGTGGTGAGCAGAGCATCCCCTACATCGTCATGCGCTACATGCCGGGCGGCACGCTCGAGGACCGCATCGTCGGCAAACCGTTGCCCATCTCGCAGATCGTGCCCATCGTGCAGCACATTGCCGCCGCGCTCGACTACGCTCACGCCGCCGGCATCGTCCATCGCGATATCAAGCCCTCCAACATCCTGTTCGACGCGCAGGGTTACGCCAGCTTGTCGGACTTCGGCCTGGCCAAGCTCACCGAGCGCGTGATCACGCGCATCACCTTCAGCGGCGCCATGGTCGGCACGCTCGACTATATGAGTCCCGAACAGGCGATGGGCGAGCAGGGGCTGGACGGGCGCAGCGATCAGTATTCCCTTGGCGTGATCCTGTATGAGATGCTCACCGGCACCGTCCCGCACATCGCCGATAACCCGATGAAGGTGCTGTATAAGCATATGACCGAAGCGCCGCCCGTGCTGGACTTGCGCCGGCCCGGCCTGCCGGACGGCTTCAACGAGGTGATCGCCCGCGCGCTGGCCCGTAACCCGGCCGACCGTTACCCAACGGTCGGCGAGTTCGCGCGTGAGGTGGCGGCTTTGTGGAATGGCCCGCTGCGACCCAGCCCGCTCAAACTCTCGGAGGTAACGAAGACCCAGCCGCTCAGAGTCCCTGTCCGCTCCAGGTTTGGCTCGGTACGGGCCGCCCCGCTGAAAACGATGTTCGGACGGCGCGCCTCGGGCTGGGCCTGGCTGGCGGTCGGCGTCATTGGCACGCTGGCTTGCCTGGGTCTGGCCGGCGCGGCGCTGGCCGGCCTGAACGGTGGTGGACTGGCCGGCCTGGCCGACCTGCTGTGGGGGACGGCGACGCCGACCGTGACGGCGACGGCCACTCCCTCTCTGACCCCAACCGTCACGGCGACCGCGACACCGACGCCCACGCCGACGGCGACCGCGACGCCGACGGCCACACCCACCGAGACGCCCACCGAGACGCCGTCACCCGCGCCGACGAACACCCGGCCGCCGCCTCCACCGCCGGCCACACAGCGTCCGCCTGCCTTCTCGCCGACCGTCATCGTCATCACCCAGGTGGTGCCGGCCACAGCAGCCCCCACCCAGCCGCTGCCACCGACCTCGCCGCCGGTCGAGCCGCCCACCCAGCCGCCGAGCGATCCGCCGACGCCGACGCCGGTGCCGCCATAGACCGCTGAGTTCCAAGATGCCAGCCTCTCTCTTTCGTAAGCTGGGCCTAGTGAGCCGGATCGTCTTATCGGCGCTGCTGCTTCTCGCGCCGCTGCCTCTCGGCGCATCTCCGGCAACGTTGTTGCGCAAACGCTTCCGAGTTACTCGGTGACGACGACCGAAGACGCGCCAGATGCTACCCCCGGTGACAATTCCTGCGCTTCGAGTCTTCCGGGCGGCCCGTGCACGTTGCGGGCAGCGATCCAGGAAGCGAACGCCCAACCTGATGGAGCGATCATTCAACTGGCCGGCGGGCGCGACCCTTTGACCTACACGCTTGCGTCAGGTTTTGGCGCATTGCTGATCCAACAGTCTCTGACATTACAAACCCCAGATAATGCCGGCCTGCGAGTTGTGGATGGCAGCAATCTTGCCCAGAACGACCCGATCTTCGATTTGATTACCGGCACGGTGGTGATCGACGGCCTGACGATTCATGGCGCGCCGTTGAGCGGTATTGCCAACCGCAGCAACGCCAGCCCGACTCTCCGGAACAGCACCCTGAGCGGCAATCGCAATGCTGGCTTGCTTAATGATGGCGGCGTGGTCAGGATCGTGAACAGCACCTTCTCTGGCAACAGCGGCAGCGGTATCTACAATCAAGTCAATGGACGAATGCAGCTGAGCAACGTTACAGTCGTATCGAATACGGCGACCATCGGCGG
>JBBIQY010000029.1:0-39128 GCA_037442085.1 Anaerolineae bacterium | reverse complement strand
GCCGCCGCGCTGGTCGCCAAGCTCGGCGCCAAGGCCGAGGTGGCCCGCGAGCTGGCCTACCGCCTCTACACGCTGTGCGAACGCAAGAAGCGCGCGGCCGAGGCGTTTTCGTACAACGCGCTGGTGCAAAGCTGGCCCGAGATCGCGCGGCTGGCGCAGGCGCGTGGCGTGCCCAGAACTGAGCAGGCGGGGCTGTTCGCGGAGATGGAGGAATAGCCGATGGCCATCACCAACCACGAACGTGTCGGCAAGGCGATGGACTTACTGCGCGCGGGGCTGGCGCCCTTCGTCGAGCGCGAATTCACGAGCCGGCACGGTGAGAAGGCCGCGGAGGCCGCACGCCGCTACCTCAACGACGACCGGACGGTCGGCAAAAAACCCCTCGCCGAATGGGACGTGGCGGCCCTGCTCAAATTGATGTGGGAGGCCTGGAACGAGGTCTTCAGAAACACGCTGGGCTTTGCCGAGCGCAGCCTGGTGAGCGAATTGCGCGAGTGGCGCAACAAGTGGGCGCATCAGGAGCCGTTCTCCGGCAACGACACAGACCGCGCGCTCGATTCCGCTGCGCGCCTCCTCACCGCCGTCTCGGCCCCGCAGGCGGACGAGGTCGAAAGGATGAAGCTGGAGCTGCGCCGGCTGGTCTTCGACGAGCAGGTGCGCAGCGAGAAGCGCAAAAAATCCGACACCGGCATCCTCGCCCGCGCCGCCGGCAACCTCAAGCCCTGGCGCGAGATCATCGCCCCGCACCCCGACGTGGCGAGCGGGCGCTACCAGCAGGCCGAGTTCGCCGCCGACCTGTGGCAGGTGCACCTCGGCGAAGGCTCGGACGAGTACAGGAAGCCGCAGGAGTTCTTCCGGCGGACCTACCTCACCGAGAGTCTGAAGCGCCTGCTCGTGGGTAGCGTGCAGCGCCTCTCCGGGCAGGGCGGCGACCCGGTGGTGCAGCTCCAGACCAATTTCGGCGGCGGCAAGACTCACTCCATGCTGGCGCTCTACCACCTGTTCTCCGGCGTCGAGCCGGCCGAACTGACGGGGGTGGACGCAGTGCTGGCCGAAGCAGGCGTGAAGAGCCTGCCGGCGGGCGTCCGGCGCGCGGTGCTGGTGGGCAACAAGATTTCACCGGGCAACCCCGTCACCAAGCCGGACGGCACGGTGGTGCGCACGCTGTGGGGCGAGCTGGCCTGGCAGCTCGGGGGCCCGCGGGCCTTCGCGCGCCTCAAGGCCGACGACGAACAGGCCACCAACCCGGGCGATGTGCTGCGCGAGCTGTTCCAGGAATACGGGCCGTGCCTCATCCTGATTGACGAATGGGTCGCCTACGCCCGCCAGCTCCATGATCAGAACGACCTGCCGGCGGGGAGCTTCGAGACGCAGTTCACCTTCGCCCAGGCCCTCACCGAGTCGGCCAGGCTGGCCGGCAACTGCCTGCTGGTGATCTCGCTGCCCGCTTCGGACACGCCGGGCTCGCCGCACACGGCCGCCAATGATGTGGAGGTGGGCGGCCTTCGCGGACGCGAGTCGCTCGAGCGGCTGCGCAACGTGATCGGGCGGCTGGAGTCCTCGTGGCGACCGGCCACGGCCGAGGAGGGCTTCGAGATCGTGCGTCGGCGGCTGTTCGAGCCGCTGGCCGGGCCGGAGGCCTTCAAGCAGCGCGACGTGACCGCGCGCGCCTTCGCCGACCTCTATCGCGCGCAGGGCGCCGAGTTCCCGCCCGAGTGCCGCGAGTCCGATTATGAGCGCCGCCTCCAGGCCGCCTTCCCCATCCACCCGGAGGTCTTCGACCGCCTCTACACCGACTGGTCCACGCTGCTCAAGTTCCAGCGCACGCGCGGCGTGCTGCGGCTGATGGCGGCGGTGATCCACAGCCTGTGGGAGAAGGGGGACAAGAATCCGCTGATCCTGCCCTGCCTGATCCCGATTGATGATCCGCGCGTGCAAGCCGAGCTGACGCGCTACCTCTCCGACAACTGGGCGCCGATCATCGAGAAGGACGTGGATGGGCCCGCCTCGCTGCCGCTTAGGATTGACGCCGATCAACCCAACCTCGGCAAGCTTTCCGCCACACGGCGGGTGGCGCGCACCATCTACCTTGGGTCGGCGCCCACGGCTGCAGCGGCACATCGCGGAATCGAAGACCGGCGCATCAAGCTGGGCTGCGTGATGCCCGGCGAGTCGCCGGCGGTGTTCGGCGACGCGCTGCGCCGGCTCGCCAGTGCCGCGACCTATCTCTATCAGGATGGCCCGCGCTTCTGGTACGCCACCCAGCCGACGGTCACCAAGCTCGCCGAGGACCGCGCCGAGCAGTTGAAGCGCGACCCCGATAAGGTGATGCAGGAGCTCGAGACGCGGCTGCGCGACAGTCTGCGCAAGACCGGCGACTTCGCGCGCCTCCACCCGCTGCCCCGTTCGAGCGCCGATGTGCCGGATGACCTCGACGCGCGGCTGGTCGTGCTGCCCGCGGAGCAACCGTACATCAGGGAGGGCGGCAGCGCAGCCGAGACCGCAGCGCGGGCGATCCTCGAATCGCGCGGCAACACGCCGCGCCTCTACCGCAACACACTGGTGTTCCTCGCCGCCGACAAGGTGCGCCTGCAGGACCTGGACGAAGCCGTGCGCCGCTTCCTCGCCTGGCAGTCGGTCCTCGACGAAAAGGAAGTGCTCAACCTCGACCCGCACCAGGTGCGCCAGGCCGAGACGCAGAAACAGTCAGCCGACGCGATGGTGAATGCGCGGCTCCCCGAAACCTACCAATGGCTGCTCGTGCCGGAGCAGGCGAACCCGCAGGCGCCGATCGCCTGGCAGGCGATCCGGCTTTCGGGCAGCGACGATCTGGCCGCGCGCGCCAGCCGGAAGCTGAAGAACGACGAACAGCTCGTATCCGCGCTCGGCGCGACGATTCTCCGCAAGCACCTCGACGAGGTGCCGCTGTGGCGCGGCAATCACGTCCCGGTGAGGCAGCTCGTCGAGGACTTCGCGCGCTACCTTTATCTTCCGCGGCTGGCAGGCCCGGAAGTGCTGGCGCAAGCCATACGCGATGGCCTGGCGCTGACCACCTGGTCATTGGACACGTTTGCCTATGCCGAAGGCTTCGACAAGGCCACCGGCCGTTATCGCGGGCTGCGCAGCGGGCAGTTGGTCTCACTATCCGCCGACAGCAGCGGGCTGCTGGTGAAGCCCGATGTCGCCCAGGCCCAGCTCGACGCCGCGGCCTCGAGCGGAAGTAAAACACCCGGGACAGGGCCGCTGCCCGACCGGGGCGTCGCCGGGATGGCCGCTAAAGATCCGGCCCGGGGTGAGCGCGTTCCCGGGGAGGCGCGGGCCGTAGCCACACCGCCGGCCGTGCCCGCCAGGCCGAAGCGCTTCCACGGCAGCGTGAGCCTGGATCCGGCCCGGGCCGGCCGCGATGCCGGCCGCATCGCCGACGAAGTCATCGCCCATCTGGCCGGCCTGCTCGGCGCCCGGGTGACGGTGACGCTGGAGATCGAAGCCGAGGTGCCGGACGGCGTGCCGGAAAACGTCGTGCGCACGGTCACCGAGAACAGCCAGACCTTGAAGTTCAAGAGCCACGGCTTCGAGCGAGACTGAACGCCGCCTGCAGGTCGTTGGCGCCGGGGGACGCCCCGCATGAAAAAGCCAGCGGCGGGGCAGGACGAGAAAGGTGATCGGCGCAAGATGCACAATCGGCAGGCAACGGCGATCGCTTGTGCCAACATCGCCCTGATCAAATACTGGGGCAACCGCGACCCCGGGCTGCGCCTCCCCAGCAACCCGTCCCTCTCGATGAACCTGGCCGGGCTGGAGACGCGCACCACGGTCGTGTTCGACGCCGGCCTGCGCGACGACGAGGTCGTCATCGGCGGCGTGGCTCAGACCGGGGCGGCGCGCCAGCGCGTGATCGCCCACCTCGACCTGATCCGGCAGCGCGCGCAGCGGACGGAGCGAGCGCGCGTCGAGTCGCACAACAACTTCCCCGCCGGCGCGGGCCTGGCCTCCTCGGCCTCGGCGTTCGCCGCACTCACGCTGGCCGCCGCCGCCGCCGCCGGTTGGCCGGCCAGCGAGGCGCAGTTGAGCGCGCTGGCCCGGCGCGGCTCCGGCTCCGCCTGCCGCAGCGTGCCCGGCGGCTTCGTCGAGTGGCGGATGGGCGCGGGCGATCTGGAGTCGTATGCCGTCAGCCTCGCACCGCCCGAGCATTGGGCGCTGGCCGACGTGATTGCCCTGCTCAGCGCCACCCACAAAACCACCGGCTCCACCGAGGGCCATGCCCTGGCCGATACCAGCCCCTTGCAGGCCGCGCGCGTCGCCGGCGCCGCCGAACGGCTGGCGCGCTGCAAGGCCGCGCTGCTTGCCCGCGACTTTGCCGCCCTGGCCGAGGTGGTCGAGCTCGACTCGACCCTGATGCACGCGGTGATGATGACCTCGACCCCCCCGCTCTACTACTGGGAGCCACTGACGCTGACCGTGATGAAGGCGGTGCGGAGCTGGCGCGCCGAGGGGCTGCCGGTCTGCTTCACCATTGACGCCGGGCCGAACGTGCATTGCCTCACGCCCCACGCGCACGCCGTCGAAGTCGAGCGCCGCCTGCGCGCGCTGGGCGTGCCCGAAACGCTCACGGCCCTGCCCGGCGGCCCGGCGCGGCTCGCCTAACACCGACCCAAGTCTGAGAACGCCGTGAGCGACCCTCCGCCGGCCGGCGGTATAATCGTTGTGCCGGCGCAGCGCCGCCGAGAAAAAGAGAGCGCGTGATGCCCATTGATTTCAATGTCTTTAGCGGGATCGGCAACGTCCTGATCTTCCTCATCATTCTGACTGTGCTCGTGTTCGTGCATGAGCTGGGCCACTTTTTGACGGCGCGTTACTTCAACATCCACGTCGAAGAGTTCGGCCTCGGCTTTCCGCCGCGCGCCGTCGGCTTCGTCAAGGACCGGCGCGGCCAATGGCGCAGCTTCTTCGGCGGCAAAGTTCCTCCGGCGGACGAGCTGGGCGGGCCGCGCACCATCTATTCGATCAACTGGCTGCCCATCGGCGGCTTCATCCGCCCGGCGGGCGAAGACAACCCGAACGTGCCCAACGGCCTGGCGAGCGCCTCCAAAACGGCGCGGTTTATCGTGCTGGCCGCCGGCTCCACCTTCAACCTGATCTTCGCGCTGATCGTGTTCACCGTCGCCTTCCGCCTCGGCTGGCCCGACCGCGTCACCGTGACCGACGTTGCGCCGCAAAGCCCGGCGGAGGCGGCCGGCTTGCGGCCGGGCGACCTCTTCCTGAGCGCCAACGCCGCCGACATCCATTACCCGCAACAGATCAGCCGCCTGGTCTATGCCAACCTGGGCCGGCCGATCGAGTTCGTGGTGGAGCGCAACGCGCAGACCCTCACCCTGAGCGTGACGCCGCGCACTCAGTGGCCGGAGGGCCAGGGGCCGATGGGCATCAGCATGGGGCGCGCACTGGTCACCGATTACACCTGGCCGCAGGCCGTTGGCCGCGCCGCCCGCGAGATGTATTACCAGTTGGAGGAGATGGTGCTGCTGCCCGGCCGCCTGCTGCGCGGCGAGATGCCCGCCGAAGCCGCCCGGCCCATCGGCATCGTCGGCATGAACGACCTGACCACCGCCGCCGTGGAGGCCGCGCGCGAGATCAATCAGATCTTCCCGGTGCTGCAACTCGTCGGGCTGATCAGCGTCGCCCTGGGCATCACCAACCTGCTGCCCCTGCCCGCGCTCGATGGCGGGCGCATCCTGTTCGTCCTGCTCGAAGCTGTTCGCGGCAAGCGCATTGACCCGGCGCGCGAGGGACTGGTGCATCTCATCGGCCTGGTGATGCTGCTGACGCTGATGGTCATCATCACTTACCAGGACATCGTCAACCCCATCATCCCGAGGTGAGCATGGCAGCCTCTCCCGACTTCGCCCGCGTCCTCGAGCAACTGCGCGACGACGCCCACACCTTCCCGGCCCGCGCCCTCTACCAGTTCTCCGACCTGAACCGGCACGACCTGGCCGCGCTGGAAGCCGCCTGGCCGCTGGTGGCCGTCGAGCGCCGCCGCAGCCTCATCCATGACCTGGGCGAGATCGCCGAGGCCAATTTCGAAGTGCGCTTCGACCAGGTGTTTCGCCTGGCCCTCGAGGATGAGGACGTCGAGGTGCGCGCGACGGCCATCGCCAACCTGTGGGAGGAAGAGGCGCCGGACCTGATCGCCCCCTTCCTCGACCTGCTGCAGCACGACCCCGGCGCCCGGGTGCGGGCGGCCGCCGCCAGCGCCCTGGGCCGCTTCGTCTACCTGGGCGAGATCGAAGAGATACCGGAGAAACAACTGCGCCGCATCGAAGACGCCCTGCTGGCCACCATCACCGGCGACGACGAGCTGGAAGTGCGCCGCCGCGCGCTGGAGGCCATCTCCTTTTCCAGCCGGCCCGAGGTCTCACTGCTCATCGAGCAGGCGTACCATTCACCCGAACAAAAGCTGCGCGTCAGCGCCGTCTTCGCCATGGGCCGCAGCGCCGACCCGAGCTGGGGCGAGCGCGTCATCGCCGAGATCGAAAACGACGACTCGGAGATCCGCTTCGAAGCCGTGCGCGCCGCCGGCGAGCTGGAACTGCGCGAAGCCGTGCCCGCGCTCAAACGGCGGCTGGGTGACGAAGACACCCAGGTTCACGAGGCCGCCATCTGGAGCCTGGGCCAGGTGGGCGGCGCCGACGCCCGCGCCGCCCTGCTGGAGCTGCTGGACGAAACCGAGGACGACGACGAGCGCGAGTTCATCGAAGAAGCGCTTGAAAACCTCGCCTTTCAGGACGAGATGCCCAACCTGTCTCTGCTCGAACTGGACGAGTACGACTTCGGCGATGTTGACGATCTCGGCGATGATGTGCCGCCGCCCCACAAACGGCTGAATTAGCCAGCCGTGACCCTCCTCGACATCTTCCTCAACAACCTGCTGCCGATCTTCCTGTGCGCCGGCGCCGGCCTGGCCGTCGGCCGCGCCTTCGAGCCGGATATCAAGACCGTCAACCGGCTGACGTTCTACATCTTCAGCCCGTGCCTGGTCTTCGCCTCGCTGACGCAATCGCCGGTGCCGGGGGACGAGCTGACCCGGATCACTCTGTTCGTCATCGTATTCGTCGGTGTGATGATTGCGCTGGCAGCGTTCCTCGGCCGCCTGCTGGGGCTGGCGCGTCAGAGCCTGGCGACGCTGATCATCGCCTCGGCCTTCGTCAACAGCGGCAATTACGGCCTGGTGGCCGTGCGTTTCGCCTTCGGCGAACAGGCGCTGGCGCGGGCCGTGATCTTCTTCATCGCCTCGACGTTCACCGTCTATACCCTGGGAATCCTCATCGCTTCGCTCGGCAGACAGAACCTGCGCACGGCGCTGCGCGAGATGGTCAGTGTGCCGGCCTTCTACGCGCTCATCGCAGCCGGCCTCATTCACGGGCTGGGTGTGCCGGTCCCTCTCTTCGTCGAACGGGCCGTCACGCTGCTGGGCGAGGCCGCCCTGCCCGTGATGCTCACCATCCTGGGCCTGCAGCTGGCGCGCACCCGGCTGGAATTGAGACACTGGCCGCCGGGGCGGCGCGCGCTGGTGGTCGCCGGAGTCTGTCTGCAACTGCTCGTCGCCCCGCTGGCGGCGCTCGCGCTCGCCTACCCCTTCGGGCTTTCCGGCCTGACCTGGCAGGCCGTGGTGCTGGAGGCTTCCATGCCGACCGCCGTGATCACCACCGTCCTCGCCGTCCAATACGACCTCGACGTCGAGCCGATCACGGTCGTTGTGGTCCTCTCCACCCTCCTCAGCCCCCTCACCCTCACCCCGCTCATCGCCTATCTGCAGTCCGCTGGGTAAGGGCGGGCCGAGGGCTCAGCCCGGCAGCCGGTCGGAAAGCGGGGCCTGAGGCGCCCCAAGGCCGGCCGGCTTCGGGTATCATCGGCGCCGTGGCATGGTAGTTGCACTTCGAGCACCGTCAGCCTGTTAGAACCTATCACTAAACCGAGGGTCTGGCGAAGGCAATGCCTTCGCCAGACCCAGCGCGAGAGTGATCATGATCGGTCGGAGCATTTCCCTCCTTTGGCTTGCCGCCGCCGGCCTCGTGGCGGCGCTGTGGGCGCCGGCGGCGCAGGCCCAGTCGAGCCTGCGTATCACCCTCATGCCCGCGCCCGAATACCGATTGAACGAAAAGGCCGTTTTCCGTGTGTGGGCCGAGAGCGATCAACCCATCGTCAGCGTCAGCTTCTTCCTGCGAACGCCCGAGATCATCCAGACGTTCGTCGGCGAGGCCGTCTTCCCTGCGGGCCACACCCGCATCGAAGCCGTTTACGAGCTGCTGCCGGACCGCCGCCAAATTCAATTGTTCGCCCCGGTAGAGTACTGGTGGGTCGTGCGCGACGCCGCCAACCGGGAGATCGTCTCGGAGCGCCAGCGCTTTACCTATAGCGATAACCGCTTCGACTGGCAAACCCTGAGCGAGGGCGCGCTCAGCGTGTCCTGGTTCCAGGGCGACCGCGAATTTGGCCAGCGGGTGATGGACATTGCCCGGGCCGGCCTGCAACGCGCTAATCGCACGCTTCTATTGCCCGCCGAACAGCTGCCGCCGCGCATGGCCATCTACGTATATCCCGATCTGGAGACGGCCCGTCCGGCGCTCGGCGCCGCCAACCGGGCCTGGGCCGACGGCCACGCCAACCCGATCTTTGGCGCTGTGGTCGTCGCCGGCTCGCTCGACGGCCTGGATGGTTCGTCCCGGCTCGACAACGAAATCCCGCATGAACTCGCTCACCTGCTGATCTATCAGATGACCGGGGCGAATTATCCGAACGTCCCGCAATGGCTGAACGAAGGCCTGGCCGTGATGGCGGAAGCCTCGCCGAACGCTGCGGCCGCCGGCCGACTGGCAGCCGCCCAGCGGGCCGGCCAGTTGTTGCCGCTGACCCAACTGTGCGCCCCCTTCCCCGCCGACTCCGCCCAGGCGCAATTGGCCTATGACCAGAGCGAGTCCGTGGTCCGCTACATCGAAAGCAATTACGGCGCGAGCAGCCTGCGGCGCCTGCTCGAAGCCGCCGCCGACGGCCTGGACTGCAACGCCGTCGTGCAGCGCGGCCTGGGACTTTCGCTGCCGCAGCTCGAACTCCGCTGGCGGGAGCAAACCTTCAGCGCCACAGAGGCGGTGGCGCTGCCCAGCGGCATCTGGGCTTCCTATCTGGTGCTGACGGCGCTCGTGACCTCCGGCGCCACCGCCTTTCTGATGCTGACCCTCCTCTGGCCGCGCCGGGCGCGCATGATATAATCGCCCTCGCCTCCCTGGCCAGCCTTAACCGGCTGGCTTTTTTTGAGCATGGAGACGTCACTCGTCTGCCTGCACGCGGTGGTCTATGGCCACGTGCAGGGCGTCAACTTCCGCTACAACACCTTGCTGCGCGCACAGCGGCTGCGGCTGACCGGCTGGGTGCGCAATCAGGCGGACGGTTCGGTCGAGGTCACTGCCGAAGGCCCACGGGCCGCCGTCGAAGAGCTGTTGGCCTTTCTGCATCAAGGGCCGCCGCACGCTCAGGTGGAGCGGGTCGAAGTGGAATGGCGGCCCGCCTCGGGCGCCTTTACGCGTTTCGACGTACGACTCTGACCATGAGCCTGGATCCGGTGCGGCGCGCCTGGGTGGTGTTGTGGGCCGCCTTCCTCACGTTTTGCCTGCTGGTCTATGGCCTGGCGAATGGCGTGCCCTGGACGCTGCAAAACGCTACAGCCGAGCTGTCCCTGGAGCTGGGCGGCAGCGGGACGCAATTCCAGCGACCCGGCCTGACCATTCAGGAAGTCGTCAGCGGCCCGCCCGTCCGCCTCCCCGTCGGCTCGGTCATCATCACCGACTTGAACGCCCAGGCCAACCTGCAAGTCATCGGGCCGAACGGCGCCGGCACGCTGATGACCGTGCAAATCTATGGGGACTCGCGGGTACAAGTACAGGCCGCGCACCGGCCCCGCTTCGAAGACTACAGCACCCTACCTTACCGCCTCGGGCTCAACGTCGAACGCGGCCGCATCCGCGTGCTGAGCGCCAACACGACCAACCGCCCCGTCCACATCGAAGTCCGCTCGGCGCCGGATGTCCTGACCGTATTGGATGAGCCCGGCAGCAACGCCTCGATTGAGGCATCGTTCCTGCGCACCACCGTGTCAGTTCGGGAGAGAGGCGCAACCGTCACCACGCCGGTCTCCGGCACGCTGACCCTGCGCTCCGAGCAACGTGCCGATGTGACCGATGCCGGCGCCATCATCGGCCCACTGCCCACCGAGCGCAACCTGATCGTGGATGGCACCTTCGAGCGCCCGCTGGGAGAAGTGTGGAAAGTCGAGCAGCGCGCCGAAAACGAGCGCCCGCTGGGCCGAGTCAGCGTGCAAATCGTGGAGGGCCGGCGCTCGATCAACTTCACCCGCGCCGATGACAGTTGGGGTCAGGTCAGCCTGACGCAGGACCTCAACGTGGACGTGCGCGACTTCACCTCGCTGCGCCTGCAACTGGACGTGTATCTCACCTCGCAGAGCCTGTTCAACTGCGGCGCGTTCGGCACCGAGTGCCCGGTGATGGTCCGGATCCGCTACCTCGATTTCAGCGGCGCGGAACAGGGCTGGCTGCAGGGATATTTCGACCGGGGCCGCCTGATCGAGAGCCAGGGCCAGTTCGGCCTGTTCACCTGCCCTTCCTGCTCCGAGATCACCGAACAGCATCTGCCGATCGAAACCGGCCGGTGGCTGACGCTGGACGCGCCCCCAAACGGCAACCTGCTGGAGCTGATGCGCGCGCGCGGCATCCCGGCGGCCTTCCTACGCTCGATCACGATCTACGCCTCTGGCCACCGGTTCGACAGCACCGTCGCGCAGATTCAATTGCTGGCCTCGGACTGAGGCGGCGCCGGTCGGGCGTTCGGGCTACAGGGCGCGTCGCCCCACCGCCGCGACGATGGGGGTGAGGACGCCGCGCTCATCGCGCCAGGCCTCGTGTGGGAAATCCGCCGAGGCGGACGAAACGAAGGCAAAGGCCGCGCCCAGGCCCGGCTCGCCGCGCAACATCTGATAGTAACGCGCATACTGCTCGCCTTTGGCCTCCAGGCTGGTGTGCGGCGTCGGGTTGCTGAACTCGGTAATGAAGAGCAACTTCTCCGGGAAACGGCGCCGGTACTCGCGCCAGCCCTGCCCGCCGCTGAGGGCATTCATCTCGGCCTCGTCGCGCCAATAGCAGTGAATGCACAGGAAGTCGGCCGCCTGCACGGCGTCCGCAGCCGCCTCCAGAAAGCGCATATCGTTGGTGCGCTCCGGCATGGGGAAGCCGTCCGGCGAGAGGCCCGGCCAGCCGAACAGCGCTTGCGGGAAGAGCGCCTTCAAGCTATGGCGCACGGCCAGCCACCACGCGCCGAACTCGCGCCCGTCCTGCCAGCTCACCGTCCAGCCCTCCGGCCGCAGGTTCGGCTCGTTGTGGATCTCATAGTAACGCACGCCCCGCTCGTAGAAGCCGCGCATGTCGCCCGCCATCCAACTGACGAAGTCATCGGCGCTCACCACGCGGTTTCGGAAATCGGCGAAGAGGCGGACCATGATAAACATCTGCGGATTGATAGCGCGCAGCCGGTCCACATCCTCGGGCGCGGCGCTGGTGAGCAGCTTGACGGCCTCCAACCGCGCCTGGGCCACCACTTCGAAGTCTGCCGCCTCCAATCGGCCATCCGCCCGCCCGTGCACGCCGGCCAGGCAGCGGCCCGCCGGCCAGAGGCGCCCAAAATCGAAGGCGGGCGGCACAGACAGATAGCGATCTTTGGCCTGCACACGCCGCTGCAAGGCCAGGCGCAAGTCCTCCGGCGTCCGCGCCGGCACCAGGTCCAGCTTCACCCGAGGGTAATAGCGCTGGAACCACAGGCGGATGTCGCCCTGCTCGGGATAACCGCCGGGCACATCGGCGATGGTGACGATGAGCGGCGCGAACGCATACCGCGCGGCGCTCTTCGGCTCGTTGGTGAAGTTCGGCCCGAAGGCGAGCACATACTCGCGCACGGCCTCGACCCACTTGAAGTAATCGGCTTTCGGCAGCAGGATGATTTGATACTCGGACATGGGGCCTCCGGTGACGGCTCACGGATTGGGGATGAAGGCGCGCCGCCCCACCACGTCGGCGAGGCCGACATCATTGCCGGCCTCGTCGCGCCAGGCCCAACGCGGTGACTCTTCGGGGTTGGAGGTCGAGACAATATAGGCGAAGGCGCCGCCCAGGCCGGGCACGCGCCGCAGCGCCCCATAGTAACGCGCGTACTGCTCAGCGACGACGGGCTTGGGCTGCTGCGGATTACCGAACTCGGTAATAAAGAGCAGCTTGTCCGGGAAGCGCCGCCGGTAGAGCACAAAACCGAAGCCCTCGCGCTCATCGGTGATTTCGCGCTCGTTCACCCAGTAAGCGTGGACGCCGATCCAGTCCGCCTCGCGCGCAGCGACTTCGGCCTGGGCCAGGAAGACCGCCGAGTCGAAGCGCCCGCCTGCCTCCTGGGAGGGCCCGGGCGATAGGCCGGGAAAACCAAAACGGGCTTCGGGGAAACGGCGGCGGTAGAGATCGCGCACCTGCAGAAACCACTCACCGAACTGCCGCCCGTCCTGCCAGCTCGCGCCAAAGCCCTCCAGCCTCAGGTTAGGCTCATTGTGGATTTCGAGATAACGCACGTGCGGGTCGCCGTCGTACAGACGGGCAATATCATTGACGGTGAACTCGAAGAACTCCTGCGGGGTCACCACCCGCCCCTCGCCGAACGACAGGAAGGCGCGTACCAGGATGAACGTCTCCGGGTTCCAGGCGCGCAGCCGCTCGACCGAAGACAGGGTGGCGGTGGAGAGCAGCTTGACGGCCTCGACGCGGGCGCGCTGTATGACGTCCAAGTCGGCGTCCTGTAACTCGCCGTCCGCGCGCCCGTGCAGGCCGATGAGACAACGGCCCGCCGGCCAGATTTCCAGCCAGTTCGGCTCCGTGTTGGGCTGGCCGTAGCGCAGGCCGGTAAAGATGCGCACGTTGAGGATGGTGCTGAGCAGGTCGGGCGACTCGACATTGATCACATCAAACTCGATCGTCGGGTTGACCTGGCGGATGGCGACGATCAGATCTTCGGGCCAGAAGCCGGGGTTGACCAGGGTGACATGCCGGTAGCCGCGCCAGTCCACGCGCGAGGGATCGCGCGAGAAGTGCACGTCCGGATAAAAGCTGGCGTACGCCAGGGCCGCCGCGCCCCAGGCCGAGGCCTCGGCGGCGTTGCGTGCGGGCAGCAGCATCAACTGGTAATCGGGAAGGACGGGGAAGGTCATGCAAACCCCAGGCCGCGCTCCTTGAGCGAAACGAAGCGTTGCTGACCGATGATGAGATGATCCAGCAATTCGATGTCCAGGAGCTTACCGGCCTCGGCCAGCACGCGGGTCACGGCCACATCTTCGGGGCTGGGGCTGGGATCGCCGCTCGGATGGTTATGCACGACGATCAGGCTGGCGGCATTGACCTTGACGGCTTCACGGAAGACTTCGCCGGCGCGGATGAGGGCGGTGTTGAGCGAGCCATGATAGACCTCCAGCGGCTTGCCGATGACGCGGTTGCGCACGTCCAGCAGAATGGCGTAAAGGTGCTCCTGGGCCAGGCCGGACAATTCGTACATGAGCAGGTTGGCGGCGTCCGCCGGCGAGCGGATGACCACGCGCTCCTCCGGCGCGGCGACGGCGATGCGCCGCCCCAGCTCGATGGCGGCCACAAGTTGCGCCGACTTGGCCGCGCCGATGCCCTTGAGCGCGCACAGGTCGGAGACCGAGGCGCGGTGCAGACCGGGCAGCCCACCAATCTGGTTCAACAGACGTTCGGCCAGGCGCACGGCATTCTCGCCCTCGACGCCGACGCGCAGCAGGATCGCCAGCAGCTCGGCGTTGCTCAACGCGCCCGGCCCGGCCTGCGCCAGTCGCTCACGAGGGCGGTCGTCGCTGGGCAGGTCGGTGATGCGCGGGCGGTAATCGGTCATGGCCGGGTCCCGATTTGGGGTTTTAGGTTGGCGGAATTATAATCGCCGCCACTTATGCCGCTCAATCTCAATACCCTCTCGGATGCCGTGGTGCTGGCCGCCGCCGGCCTGGGCGCCTTCCTGGCGGCGCTCTGGCTGAGCCTGATCATCTGGACCTACCGCGATTTGCGATCGCGCAGCCGTGACACGTTCGCGGCGGTGCTGGCGGCGGCGCTGGTCGGCCTCCTCACCCTGCCCGGCCTGGTCATCTACCTGATCCTGCGCCCACCCAGGACGCTGGACGAGGCCTATGAACAGAGCCTGGAAGAGGAAGCGCTGCTGCAGGAGATCGAGGAAAAGCGCGTCTGCCCGGGCTGCGGGCGGCAGGTGGACGAGGCCTGGCGCATCTGCCCCAGCTGTCTGACCAAGCTGAAGAAACCCTGCAACTATTGCGGTAAGCTGATGGACCTGCCCTGGAACGTCTGCCCGTATTGCGCCACGCCGGTGGAGGGCAAGCCGGTGGCCGAAGAGTCCGCTGGCAGCTAGCGGCTATAACTGCCCGCCGCTTCCCCACGCCTCCAGCAGTTCCACATACGCCGGGTCCGAATAACGGTCGAGCGCGAACGCCGGCGCGTAACCCGGCAGCGTGCCGCCAACGATGTGCGCGGCGAGCAGCTCGCCGGCAGCGGGCGCAGCCATCAGGCCGTAGCCGGAGAACGCGCCGATGACGTACGCTCCACGAACCGGCAGCGGCCCGATCAAGGGACGATTCTCCTTCGTCTTGGTGTAATAGCCGCCGTCCACATACGGCTTGCTCATCCGGCCCAGGTAAGCGCTCAGGCCGGGGATCATCGTCGTCAGGCCGCGCACGACCAGCTCAGGAAACAGCTCATCGAGTTCGATCGGCACCACCGGCTCGACCGGGTGGCGATGATAGTCCCACAGCATCAGGCGGATGGGCGAACCGGGCGGGCCATCGGGGCGGGTGTGGACGCCCGCCGGAAGCGGCTCGGTGAGCCAGCGCGTCTCCGGGTCGGCGGCCAGCGCCGCGCGCTCCTCATCGGACCAGGCGATCATCTGCGCTTCATCCCAGATCAGCAACGGCGCCTCGCGCGGAATCACACCGAGCGTGTCCACGAAGTTGAGCTTGAGGTGACGCTCGGAGTAGACGGGCAACTCGATGCCCAGCAGCTTGGCCACCTCGCCGACGAACGGGCCGGCGGCATTGACAAAGCAGCGCGTGGGCAGCCGGTCGCCGTTCGCCAACCGCACCGCACACACGCCTGAGGCGTCCGTCTCGACGGCGACGACGCGCCCGTTCACCAGCTTCGCGCCGTGTTCGCGCGCCTGCTCCAACAGCCACATGCCCAGTTGCTGCGCGCTGAACCAGCCCGCCCGCCGCACGTGGAGCACGGCGACGGTGCGCTCGCTGAGGTAGGGAAAGTGTGCGCGGATGAGGGCCGGGTCGAGGAGCAGATCGGCGCCGTCGGGCTGGCCTTCCCAGTCATCGGCGGCGTGCGCCTGATAGGCCCCAGCCTTCGACTGCGGCGTCGAGCGCCCCCGCCCGGGAAGCGCGCCGTGGATGCGAAGTTCGCCTGCACCGAGGGCGGAAATGGCCTGCGCGCTGCGGATGAGTTCGGGAAGGCGGTTGGCGTCGGCGACGGCGTAGACGTAGCCGCGCCGGTTGAGGTGAAAACGGTCGCCGGTGGCGCGCGCCCACGCTTCCAGCAGATCAATACTGCGGTTCATCAGCCGCACCATGGCGTCGTCGGGGCCGGGCCACCAGTTACGGTAAGCCTCGGTGGATTTGTCGCTGGTGAGGGAGAGCGGCGGACGCTCATCAATCACCGTCACCGGCAGGCCATGTTCCACCGCCAGCCAGTAGGCGGCGGAGAGGCCGGCGATGCCTGCGCCGCAGATAGCAATCGGGGATTGGAGAGAGGAGAGTGAAGCGGCCACGTAATCTCTAATCTCTAATCTTCAGTATTTCGCCTGCCACTCTTTGCCCGCTCTCCACCGCGCCTTCCATGTAACCCTGGTACACCGCCGCATGTTCGCCGGCGAAGTACAGGCGGCCCACCGGGCTGAACAGCGCGCGCCAATACCGGGTGAGGTCGCCGGGCGCGTAGGCCGCGTACGCGCCGTGCGTGTAAGGCTCGTTGGGCCAGGCGATGGTCTGAGCCTCCTTCAGCAGGCCGCGCGACTCGGGAAACAGGCGCTCCAATTCGGCGACGACGGCAGCGATGCGCGCCGAGTCGCTCAGGCGCGACAGGGCGACGCCGGGGTCGCCGCCGGTGTACACGGTGAGCATGCCGTGTGCGCCAGCCTGCTCACTGGTCGGCTCCCAGATGCAGGCCAGCGGCGCATCGTTCATCAGGTGGCCGTTCCAGCTTCGCTCGCGCCACCAGCGCCGCGCATATTGCAGGCAAACCTTGGTGACCGAGCCATACTGAAGGCGCTGCACCATGTCGGCGTGTGCGGGCGGCAGCGGTGGATCGAAAGTGATGTGACGCGCCGCGGTGAGTGGGAGGGCCAGCACGGCATAGTCGCCGGCAATCGTCGCGTCAGCGCCAGCCACGCGGTAGGTGACAGAAACCTTGTCAGCCGTGCTGACGACACGGAATACCGGCGCCTCCAGACGCACATCCGGTAAGACGGCGGCCATTGCGCGCGGTAGTTGATCGTTGCCGCCGCGAATGCGGTAGGCCTGGCCGCGCCCGGCCTCCGTCTGATAGAAAAGCGCCGAGTTGCGGGCCAGGTCGAGCAACGAGAATTGACGGGTCTCGACGGTGTATTCAGCCCGGATGTGGGCCTCGAAGTTCAGCCGGGCAAAATGCGGTGCATCCAGGGTCTTGGCCCACTCGGCGACGGTTTGCCGATCGAGGGCGGCGGCCTCGGGCGCGGCCAACGGCTGCGCCGGGTCCGGCACGCGCCGGCCCAACTCCGTCACGGCCCGCCAGATTTTTTCGGTCTCCGTAAAAACGTCCATGCCCCACAGAGCCGTATCGTTCTCCCAACCGGAACATCCCTCTAAAACGAGCCAGTCCGCGCGATCCCAGCGCGTGTTCACTGCGTCGAGCGTCAGCCCGAACTCGCGGGCCAGCGCCCGCATCCGCGCATGGCCCTCGTCAATGAATTCGCCGCCGGCCTCGGCGTGTTGCCCAGCCGCAAAACCGCGAAAGGTGTGGCAACGGCCGCCCACCCGGTTGCGCGCCTCCAAAACCACCACGCTACAGCCGGCGCGCTGCAAGGCGAGCGCCGCGCTCAGGCCGGCGAGGCCTGCTCCAACCACGATCACCGTTTTCGTCATGCAGCCTCCGGCGGCGAAGTATAGCGCCTGACCATTTGTCTAGGCCAGTGACCGCCGAAAGGCGAGTGCCGTCAAGCGGAGCGCGTGATAAAAAGGAGCAGCGCTCGAAGAATAGAGATTGGAGATCGAGATGTCGAAAACGCTGACACAGTTTTCGGACGCAATTGTGGAGACGGTGAAGGCGGCCAGCTCCAGCGTCGTGAGCGTGGAAGGACGCAACCGGTTGCCATCGTCCGGCTTCGTCTGGGACGAGTCGATCGTGGTCACCTCCAGTCATGCGCTGGAGCGCGACCGCATCCACGTCGGCCAGAATGGCAAGGCGGTCGGCGCGAAGTTGATCGGGCGCGACCCGGGCGTGGATGTGGCGGTGCTGCGGCTCACCGAGAAAGGCCGCTGGCCGGTGGCCCAGCGCGCAGCGGACGACTCGGTGCAAGTCGGCGCGATTGTGCTGGCGGTGGGCCGGCCCGGCCCGAACGTTCTGGCCTCGTTCGGTATCGTCAGCACCGTGGAGGGCGGCTGGCACACACCGGCGGGCGGCTTCGTGGATCGTTATCTGCAAACCGACGTGGTGATGTTCCCCGGCCTCAGCGGCGGCCCGCTGGTGGATGCGAACGCGCAGGTCATCGGCCTGCTCACCTCTGGTCTGGTCAACGGCCAGAGCATCGCCATCCCCACGCGCACGCTTCAGCGCACCGTCGAAAGCATCTTGCAGCACGGGCGCGTGCGACGCGGTTACCTGGGCGTCAGCGCGCAGGCGGTGGAATTGCCCGAGTCAGTGCGCGCGCGCGTGGGCCAGCCGGTGGGCCTGCTGTTGCTGAATGTGGAACCGCACGGCCCGGCCGGCCGGAGCGGCCTTTTGCTCGGCGATACACTGGTGACTCTGAACGGCCGGCCGCTACACAGCCTGGAAGAACTGCTCGCCAGCCTGAGCAGCGATCTGATCGGGCACGTCATCCCGGCGCAAGTCGTGCGCGGCGGAGAGGTGCATGAGATGAGCGTATGGGTGGGAGAACGAGAATGACGACCATTGACGGCAAACGACGGCGGTTCCGACGAACGACCACCCGAGGCGACGATGAACCTCCTTCAACAGCTCAGCGCCGAGATATCTGCCGTGGTGGATCGGACACGGCGCAGCCTGGTGCAGATCACCAACGGCCACCTGGCTGGCAACGGCGCCGGCATCATCTGGCGCAGTGACGGCCTGATCATCACCAACGCCCACGTCGTGCGGCGCCGGTCGGTCAACGTGACGCTGCCGGACGGCCGCAAGCTGCCGGCGAAGATTCTGGCCCACGACCCCGAGAAAGACATCGCCGCGCTCAAGATCGAAGCCGGCGATCTGCCGGCGATTGAGGTGGGCGACTCGGAAGGACTGCGGCCGGGCGAGTGGGTGTTCGCCGTCGGCCATCCCTTCGGCGTGAAAGGCGCGGCGACGGCAGGCGTTGTCATCGGCAGCGGCAGCAATTTGCCGGAACAACGCGGGCGCGACTGGGTGCTGGTGAATATCCGGCTGCGGCCCGGCAATAGCGGCGGCCCGCTGGTGGACGTACATGGTCGCCTGGTCGGCGTGAACACCATCATGACCAGCGCCGAGTCCGGCGGCGCGGTGCCGGCGCACGTTGTGGCGGGTTTTGTGAAAGAGAAAGTGAAGGGGTGACTGGGCGCGGGGTGCAGGTGTGAAGGGGACGTGCTCCCGTTCACCCCTGCACCCTTTCACCCGTTCACCTTATCAACCCCAGACTCCAGCTGCTTCCTCAGCGCGTCCGCCTCCGTCACCGGCAACTGGCAAGCGAAATTGACGCACACCGCCGCCGTCGCTTTGCCCTCGCGCAGCTCGCGGCCGTCGAGGAGCGGGATGGGGGAAGCCTCGCCGGGACGCTTGAGCGCGACCACTTTGAACGGGCGGTAGGCGCCGAAGACCACGTCGAGCAGGGCGCGCGTGTCCGCCTGCGCCGGGTCGCCGACGAGCGCCACTTCCTTCGCCTCGCCCAGCGCAAACGTCAACGCGCTCAGCCATTGGCCGAAGCCGGTGGGATAACGCGCCAGCATCGGCCCGACGACGCGCATCGCCTGCGCCGCCGTCTCGGCATAGCGCGCCTCGCCCGTGTACAGCGCCAGTTTGAGCAGCACCGTGGCCGCCATAGCATTACCGGAGGGCGTGGCGTTGTCCTGCAGGTCCTTTGGGCGCAGCACCAACTGTTCGTGATCGTCGCTCGTGTCGTAGAAGCCGCCCTGCGGGTCGGCGAAGTGCGCCAGAGCCGCCTCCATCAGTTCGCGCGCAGCGATGAAGTAACGCGCGTCGAAGGTCGCCTCGTACAGCGCCAGCAGGCCCTCGGCCACGTGGGTATAGTCCTCGAGGTAGCCGTTGAGTTTGGCTTCCCCCCCACCCCCAGGAGCGAAGCGACTCCCTCCCTCCGCAGGAGAGGGGGAGACGCGCCGCCACGAACGCCGCATCCGGCCGTTCTCGGCCCGCAACGTGCGGAGCAGGAAGTCGGCGTTGCGGCGGGCGGTCTCGCGGTAATCGGCGCGGTCGAACGCCGTCGCAGCCTCGGCGAAGGCGGCCAGCATCAGCCCGTTCCAGCCGGCCAGAACTTTGTCATCGAGGCCCGGCTTTACGCGCCGCTCGCGCAGCTCCCAGAGCTTCCGCCGGGGCGGCTCGATCCGCGCCAGCGTTTCCGCATCCGGCTCGCCGGCGACGAAGAGGATATTGCGCCCCTCGAAGTTGCCCTGCTTGGTGACGCCATAGTAGCGCTCGAAGAAAGCGGCCTCGTCGCCCAGCGCCGCATCAATCTCCGCCTCCGACCAGACGAAAAACTTGCCCTCCTCCCCCTCCGAATCGGCATCGGTGGTCGAGTAGAAGCCACCTTCGGCATCCAACATTTCGCGCTGGAGGTAATCGAGGGTCTCCTCGGCGATGCGACGGAACTCAGGGTCGCGCGTTAGCTGCCAGGCGTGTACATAGACACGGGCAAGCTGGCTGTTGTCGTACAGCATCTTCTCGAAGTGCGGCACGAGCCAGTAAGCGTCCACCGAGTAGCGATGAAAACCGCCGCCGAGCTGATCGTACAGTCCGCCGCGCGCCATGGCCTTAAGCGTCTTGGTCGCCATCTCCAGCGGTGTGACCTCGCCGGTGAGGACGTGATAGCGCAGCAGGAACTCGATGACCATCGGTTGCGGGAACTTGGGCGCGCGGCCCCAGCCATAATACTGCCAATCGAACTGGCTCCAGAGCGCCTTGACCGCGGCGGCCAGGTCGTCGCGGGTCGGCAGCTCCGTCCCGACGGCCTCGGCCGCCAGCGTCGAGCGCAAGTGGCCGGCGATCTCCCGGGCGTTGTTGATGATGGATGCGCGGCGCTTCGTCCAGGCATCGTGCACACCGAGCAGCACCTGCGAGAAGGCGGGCAGACCGTGGCGCGGCTGCGGCGGAAAGTACGTGCCGCCGTAGAACGGCTCGCCGTCCGGCGTGAGGAAGACCGACATCGGCCAGCCGCCATGCCCGGTGAGCGCGACCACGGCGTTCATGTAAATCGAGTCCAGGTCGGGTCGCTCCTCGCGATCCACTTTCACGTTGACGAAGAGGTCGTTCATGACCCTGGCCGTCGCCGGATCCTCGAACGACTCGTGCTCCATGACGTGACACCAGTGACAGGCGGCGTAACCGATCGAAAGAAAGATGGGCTTGTCTTCGGCCTTGGCCCGCGCCAGCGCCTCCGGCCCCCACGGATACCAGTCAACGGGGTTGTCCTTGTGTTGCAGAAGATAGGGCGAGGTCTCGTTAGCGAGGCGATTGGGCATTTTGGGATTTCCGACTTTGATTTTCAGTACTTCACGAAAGCATCCTGATCCTTCGGCTTCGCTCAGGAGAGGGCCGCGCTTCTTCGACTGCGCTTCGCTCCGCTCCGAATGCGCGGCCCGCAGTCGAAGGATGCGCCGTTTCGCGATCTACCGATTTTGGACTCCGGATTGGAATTGTACCGCCGCTGAGATACAGATAGCAGGCAGGGTGCAGGTGACCGTTACCGGGCATTCAGCGATCTATCTTGCCAGAGTCGCGGTTGCCCGGTGACAGTCGCCTTACAGCTTATCTCGAAACTTCGCCCTGGAGGGTTGAGCCGCGGTTGGCGAAGGCAATGCCTTCACCATCCCTCCGGCATAGAGACAGGCTCTTAATTGAATCAGCGTACAATCCGCTCCAGCGACGTTCCAACTTCAGGAGAAACAATGGCAGAGCAACTCGGTTCCAACAGGGTTGGCTTCATCGGCCTCGGCCTGATGGGCGCAAGCATGGCGCGCAATTTGCTCCGGGCCGGCTTCCCGGTGCGCGTCTGGAATCGCACCGCCAGCAAGATGGAGGCGCTGGCTGCCGAGGGCGCCACCACCGCCGTTTCCCCCGCCGACCTGGCCGCGCAGTGCGAGGTCATCTTCATCTGCGTCAGCGACACGCCGGACGTGCAGGCCGTGGTGCTCGGCGAGCGCGGCGTGATTCACGGCGTCCGGCCCGGCGCGCTGGTGGTGGACATGAGCACCATCAGCCCGGCGGCCACGCGCGAGATGGCGGCGGCGCTGCGGGCCAGAGGCGCAGCCATGCTCGACGCGCCGGTGAGCGGCGGCAGCGAGGGCGCAGCTCAAGGCACGCTTTCCATCATGATCGGCGGACAGGCGGCAGAGGTCGAGCGCGCCCTGCCCTACCTCAAAGCGATGGGAAAGACGATCACCCACATCGGCGAGAACGGCGCGGGGCAGATGGCCAAGCTGGTCAACCAGATTCTCGTCGTGGTGACGATGCTGGGTGTAAGCGAGGCGTTGCTGTTCGCCAAAGCCGGGGGGCTGGACCTGGAGAAGACGCTGGCGGCGGTGAGCGGCGGCGCGGCGGGGAGCTGGATGCTGAGCCAGCGCGGCCCGCAGGTGCTGCGCCGCGACTTTCGGCCCGGCTTCACCATTGACCTTCAGCAGAAGGATGTGCGCCTGGTGCTTGATGAGGCCGACCGCCTCGGCGTGCCGCTGCTGGCGACGAGCACCATCTTCAACCTGTACCGCGTCCTGCAAAACGATGGGCTGGGCAGCGAGGGCAACCACGCCCTGGTCAAGGCGCTGGAGAAGCTGGCCGGAATCGAGATCAAGATCGAAGGTTGAAGGTTCAACTGCCAACCGGCGACGTTCAGCGCACCGACTGAAGTTTTATCTCGAACAGCTTCGGCCACAGCTTGCCGGTAACGAACAGCCGATCGGTCGCGGCGTCGTAGGCGATGCCGTTGAGCACGTCCACCGACTGCGCGCGGTCGTCGGCGGAGAGCAGGCCGCTCAAGTCCAGCCAGGCCGCCACGCGTCCGGTAGCCGGGTCAATCTTCACGATGCGGTCGGTCTGCCAAACATTGGCATACACCCAGCCGTTGAGGTACTCCAACTCGTTGAGCCGTGTCACGGGTGTTGCCTCGGCATGCACGCGGAGGCTGCCGGAGGTCGTCAAGGTGGCCGGGTCGAGGAAATACAGCGTATCGCTGCCGTCGCTCATGATCAGGCGCCGGCCGTCGTGCGTCAGGCCCCAGCCCTCGGTCGTGTAGCTGAAGGTATGCAGCAGCGCAAAAGTGTTCAAGTCGTAGACGAAGCCGAGGCCCGACTGCCAGGTCAGTTGATAGACGCGGCCCTCCAGCACCGCCACGCCCTCGCCAAAGTAATCGCTGTCCAGGTCGTAGCGCTGGATTACCTCGCCCGTCTCCAGCCGCACCCGCCGCAGCGACGAGCGCCCATTCAGGCCGGTGCCCTCGATCAATTCGCCGTTGCCGAGATAGGCCAGGCCTTGCGTGAAGGCCTCGCGGTCGTGCGGGTAGGCGCGAACCACCGTATACGTGCAGGTCGGCGTCGTCTCGGGCGCAGCGGCGAAGGCGGCGGGTGACGCCTGCGTGCCGCAGATATCCGGCGGCCGGGAGAGGTACCACCCCCACGTTATCCCGCAGCCGATCACCAACAGCACCAGCCCGATCAGCAATCGCCTTCGTCGCATGAGCGGAGTCTGTGTCAGATCAAACGGGTCAGGCCCGAACCGCGTAGTGCGCTTGCAGACTGCGCACCTTCAACTCTTTGGCGCGCAGCGCCTGGATACCGTTCACGGCGGCGCTGGCCGCGCTGAGCGTGGTGAGCAGCGTAACGTTGTGCAGCACGGCAGCGGCGCGCATCCGCTGCATATCGGCCGCCGTGCCCGCGCCGAGGGGAGTGTTGATGATCAGGTGCATCTCGCCGCGCTCGATCATCTCCACCACGTTTGGGCTGCCATCGCTGAAGCGCTTGAGGGCGGTCACCGGCAGGCCGGCGCGCGCCACGGCGGCGGCGGTGCCGGCGGTGGCGTAGAGCGTGAAGCCCAGCCGGTGCAGGTCGCGGGCGATCTTGAGCACCGCGCCCTTGTCGAAATCGTTGACGGTGAGGAAGGCATTGCCGGAGAGGGGCAGCGGCGTGCCCGTGGCCAGCTGCGCCTTGGCGAAGGCGTGGCCGAAGCGCGCCGCGTGGCCCATCACCTCGCCGGTGGAGCGCATCTCCGGGCCGAGGCGATACTCTGCGCCGGGGAACTTTTTGAAGGGCAGCACGGCCTCCTTGACGAAGAAGCCGTCCACCTTCGGCGTCGCCGTGAAGCCCAGCTCGGCCAGCGATTTGCCGGCCATGATTTTGGCGGCCAGTTTGGCCAGTGGCGCGCCGGTGGCCTTGCTGACGAATGGCACAGTGCGCGAGGCGCGCGGGTTCACTTCCAGCACATACACGACGTCGTCCTTGATCGCGTATTGGACGTTCATCAGCCCCCTCACCCCCAGCGCCAGCCCGAGTCGTTCGGTGTAGTCTTCGATGATACTCAGGTGATAGTGGCTGATCTTCCACGGCGGCAGCACGCAGGCGCTGTCGCCCGAATGCACGCCGGCCTCCTCGATGTGCTGCATCACGCCGGCAATGACCACGCGTTCGCCGTCACACAGCGCATCCACGTCCACTTCATAAGCATCTTCAAGATAGTGGTCAATCAGCACCGGGCCGTCGGGTGAGGCGGCCGTGGCCGCAGCCAGGAAGGCGGCCAGCGAGGCGTCGTCATAGGCGATCTCCATCGCTCGCCCGCCGAGCACGTACGACGGTCGCACCAGCACCGGGTAGCCGAGGCGGGCAGCGACGCGGCGCGCCGTCTCCGGCGATTGCGCCGCGCCCCACTCCGGGTGCGGGATGTCGAGGTCGCGCAGCAGTTGCCCGAAGCGCACCCGGTCTTCGGCCAGGTCAATCGAGTCGGGCGAGGTGCCCCAGATAGAAGGATGAGGGATGAAGGATGAAGGATGAAGGGTTTGCATCCTTCCGCCTTCATCCTTCATCCTTTCCAAAGCCTCGTGGAGCGATTTTGCCAGATTAATCGCCGTCTGCCCGCCGAACTGCACGATGACGCCCTCCGGCTTTTCGGCGTCAATGACGTTGAGCACCTCCTCGAGCGTGAGCGGCTCAAAGTACAGCCGGTCGGCGGTGTCGTAGTCGGTGCTCACCGTCTCCGGGTTGCAGTTGATCATGATCGTCTCGAAGCCCAGCTCCTGTAGCGCAAAGCAGGCGTGGACGCAACAGTAATCGAACTCGATGCCCTGCCCGATGCGGTTCGGCCCGCCGCCGAGGATGACGACCTTGCGCCTGTTCGTCGGCTCGGCCTCATCGTGCGACTCGTAGGTCGAGTACAGGTAAGGCGTGAACGCCTCGAACTCCGCGGCGCAGGTATCCACACGGTAGAAGGCGGGGACTAGGCTCAACTGCTTCCGGCGCTCGCGCACCGCCAGCGGGTGAAGGGGTGAGGCGCCCGCCCGCAACACGTCAGCAATTCGAGCATCCGAAAGCCCCATTCGCTTGGCCCGGCGTAACAGCTCGCCGGGCAGCGAGTCGAGCGTGTGGGCGCGCAGTTCGTCCTCCAGCACCACCGTCTCGCGCATCTGCGCCACAAACCACGGATCGTAGCCGATCTGGCGCCCGATTTCGTCGGCGGAAACGCCCGAGCGCAGCGCCTCAAGCACACCGAAGATTCGCAAGGAGGTCGGCGTCGCCAGCTCCGTCAGCGTTCGGCAATCAGCGGCTGGCAGCTGCCTCCCCAACTCCAGCCCGCGCAAGGCTTTATTCAGCGCTTCCGGGAACGTCCGCCCGATGGCCATCACCTCACCCACGCTCTTCATCTGCGGGCCGAGCACGGCATCCGCGCCGGGGAACTTCTCGAAGGCGAAGCGCGGGATCTTGACCACACAATAGTCAATGCTGGGCTCGAACGAGGCGGGTGTGACGCGCGTAATATCGTTGGGGATTTCGTCGAGGGTATAACCGACGGCCAGCAATGCGGCGATCTTGGCGATGGGGAAGCCGGTGGCTTTGGAGGCCAGCGCCGACGAGCGGCTGACGCGCGGGTTCATCTCGATCACCAGCGCCTGGCCGGTGCGCGGTTCCACGGCGAACTGCACGTTGGAGCCGCCGGTCTCCACGCCGACGGTTGTCATCACGGTGCGCGCCATGTCGCGCAATTGCTGATACTCGCGATCCGTCAGCGTCTGCGCCGGGGCCACGGTGATGCTGTCGCCGGTGTGCACGCCCATCGGGTCGAGGTTTTCAATCGAGCATACGACGACGAAGTTGTCGGCGCGGTCGCGCATCACCTCCAGCTCGTACTCCTTCCAGCCGAGCACGCTTTGTTCGATGAGCACTTCGTGCACCGGGCTTTCGCGCAGGCCGTGCTCAACCTTGAGCCGGAATTCCTCAGGCGAACGGACGATGCCTGCGCCCGAGCCACCCAAAGTAAACGAGGGCCGGATCAGGGCCGGGTAGCCGACCTCCGCGACCAGCGCCTCGGCCTCCGCCAGCGAACGCGCCAGGCCCGATTTCGGCACACCGAGGCCCGCGCCGATCATCGCCTCCTTGAACTTCAGCCGGTCTTCAGCCAGCTCAATAGCCGCCGGCTGCGCGCCGATGAGCTGGACGCCGTATTGCTCCAAGACACCCTGCCGCCACAAATCCAGCGCCAGGTTCAGCCCGGTTTGCCCGCCGACCGTCGGCAGGATCGCGTCGGGGCGTTCGAGCGCGATGACCTTCTCGAGAATCTCAACCGTCAACGGCTCGATGTAGGTGGCGTCGGCGAACTCCGGGTCGGTCATGATGGTGGCCGGGTTGCTATTGACCAGCACCACACGATAGCCCTCGCGCCGCAGCGCCTTGCAGGCTTGCACACCGGAGTAATCGAACTCGCAGGCCTGGCCGATGACGATCGGGCCGGAGCCGAGGATGAGGATGGAATGGAGGTCAGTACGCTTAGGCATCTACAGGTTGGTTGCTGATGGTTGGTAGCTCGTGGTCAGTGGGAGGCGGCAACCACGCGCCGGGAAAGAACATTCAATTGACGGCCCAGTATCCCTAACTGCTCAATCATTTCAGCACATTTGATGTCGGTCAGATAGCCAATGTGCCGTGCGATCTCAGCTTGAGTTTCAAGCTCCGCTAACGAGCCAAGCGCGTTGCCCAGATATACCGCAAAGTGCTTGTTGGTCCGTCCATGTCCTTCGGCAATGTTCGAGGCAATGGAAACTGCTGCCCGGCGCATCTGGCTGACCAATCCATATTGTTCGGATTTTGGAAAGGTCTCCGTCATCCTGTAGACGGTTACGGCCAGCTCAACACCCTTCTGCCACACCTGCAAGTCACGGTAGCTCTTGATCACGGGCATGAGATCCTCCTTAATGTGCATGATCAGAGTCACGATTCTATCCGTCAGCGCCAGCTACCAGCTACCGGCTACCGGCTACTGGCTACCCATAGTCATCAACCGACGGAATTCCCCGAACAGATAGCGCGCATCGTGCGGGCCGGGCGCGGCCTCGGGATGGTATTGCACGCTGAACGCCCGCAGCGCCGGCGCGCGCAGGCCCTCGACACACCCGTCATTGAGATTCGTGTGCGTCACCTCCACACCGGACGGCAGGCTCTCGGCGCGGACGGCAAAGCCGTGGTTGTGGCTGGAGATCTCCACACGGCGCGTGGGCAGAGATTGCACCGGCTGATTGCCGCCGCGATGGCCGAACTTGAGTTTGTATGTCGCGCCGCCCAGCGCCAGCCCGAGGATCTGATGGCCAAGGCAGATGCCAAAGATCGGCACCCGGCCCAACAACCGCCTCACGTTCTCAATCGCATAGGTGCAGGCCGCCGGGTCGCCGGGGCCGTTGGAAAGGAAGACGCCGTCGGGTTTCAGCGCCAGCACCTCCTCAGCGGGGGTCTGCGCCGGCACCACCGTAACGCGGCAACCGTGCGCGGCCAGCAGGCGCAGAATGTTGCGCTTGATACCAAAGTCGTAGGCGACGACATTGAACGACGGCCGATCGCCGCCGGCCGACGACTTGACGGCAAGGGGAACATTGCCTGCGATCGGCGGTTGGTCGTCTGCGGCCGGCCAATGATACGGCTCCGCACAGGTTACCGCCTTCGCCAGGTCCAGGCCGTTCATATCCGGCGCGGCGCGGGCCAGGGCGATGACGTGCGCCGGGTCGGGGTTGAGGCTGGAGAGAGCGGCGTTCTGCGCACCGTGGGTGCGGATGTGGCGGACGAGGGCGCGCGTGTCTACGTCGCTGATGCCGACGACATTTCGCTCGCGCAGGTACTCATCCAGAGTCTGGGTGGCGCGCCAGTTGCTGGAGACAGGGCTGGCGGCGCGCACCACGAAGCCGCTCACCCAGCAGCGATGCGACTCGTCGTCCTCGGCGTTCACGCCGTAGTTGCCGATATGCGGCGCCGTCATCACCACGATCTGGCCATAGTAGGACGGGTCGGTCAATACTTCCTGGTAACCGGTCAGGCTAGTATTGAAGACGATCTCGCCGGCCCGCTCGCCGCCAGCGCCAAACGCCAGGCCAGGCCAGAGCGTGCCATCCGCCAGGGCCAACAGGGCCGGCGGATTGGGGACTGTGGAATGCGGATTGTGGCTGGCCATTCGCTATCCCGTGTTCCGCAACCCAGCGGCGATACCGTTGATGGTGAGCACGATGACTTCGCGCAGCGCCTCGGCCTCGGCGCTCTCCGGGTCGGGCAAAGCGCGCAAGCGGCGCAGCATTTCCACCTGGATGAAGTTGAGCGGGTCCACGTACGGGTTACGCCGCAGGATGGAGCGGCGAATGATGGGGTTGCCGGCCAACAGCTCCGGCTGGCCGTTGATGGCGAGCACGGCGTCGCAGGTGCGCTCGAACTCGGCGCGGATGCGGTTGTAAAGCGTCTCGGCCAGCACGCGGTCGGGGACGAGCGCTGTGTACAAGGCGGCGATCTCCATATCGGCTTTCATCAGTGACATCTCGGCATTGTCAATCAGCATCCGGAAGAACGGCCAGCCGGCATACATCTCGCGGAGGGAGGCGATCTCTGAGATGCCGACCTGCAGGCCGGCGCCGAGGCCGTACCAACTCGGCAGGTTGAAGCGGCTCTGCATCCACGAAAAGACCCAGGGGATGGCGCGCACGCTGGTCACCTGCAGATCACCGGCGCGCCGCGCTGTAGGCCGCGAGCCGAGGCGCAACCGGCTGATCTCATCCACCGGCGTCGCCGTGCGCCAGAACTCAACGAAGCCCGGCGTCTCGTACACGAGCAAACGATATTCGCGCCGGGCGACGGCGGCCATCTGCGCCAGGGCCTCACGCCAGGCGGCAGGAATGGCCGTCCGCTGTCGGCTGTCGGCGGACTCGGCGCTCACCAGCAGTACAGCGCTGACGATCTGCTCCAGGTGACGATGCGCCAGCGCTGGGTTAGCGTAACGCAGGGCCAGGTTCTCGCCCTGCTCAGTCATCCGAAAGCGGCCCCGCACGGTTCCGGGGGGCTGGGCGCGGATGGCGCGGTTGGCCGGGCCGCCGCCGCGCGCCACCGTTCCGCCACGCCCATGGAAGAGGGTCAACTGCACGCCGTGCGCGTCGCACACCTGGGTGATCGTCTCCTGCGCCAGGTACAGGGCCCAGTTCGCCGCCAGATAGCCGCCGTCCTTGTTGCTGTCCGAGTAGCCGATCATCACCATCTGCTCGTCGCCGCATGTTGCGAGGTGCCGGCGATAGGCGGGATGGGCGAAGAGGGCGGCGAGGATGGACGGCGCGGCGGCGAGGTCGTCCACCGTCTCGAACAACGGGACGATGAACAGGCCGTCGGCGCAGCCCGCCCAGCGCGCCAACAGCAGCACGGTCAGCACATCCGCCGGGCCGTGCGTCATCGAGATGATGAAGGGGCCGAGCAACGCCTCGCCGTAGATGCGGCGTGTGCGCGCGATGAGCTGGAAGAGCGCCCAGGTCTCGGCGGTGTCACGCGTGACGCCGGCCTTGGCCGCCAGCGCGGCGGGCGGCGGCTCGGCCAACAGACGGTCGAGCGTCGTCAGGCGCTCGGCCTCCGAGTTGTGCGCAAAGTTCGTGTCGAGGTCGAGGCCACGCAACAGTTCGCCGAGGGTGGCCGTCAGCCGCAGCGACTCCTCGCGCACGTCGAGCCGGGCCGCGTGCAAGCCGAAGATGTCCAGACGGCGGCGCTGCGCGGCAAACTCGCCGGCGGCCAGCTCCGGCGGCAGACATTGCGCTATCAGGTCAAGCGGCGGCTTGAGCTGCGAGAGCCGGACCAGCGGCTGATGTTCGCCCGTTCCCAGCAGGCGAGCGGTCATGCTGTCTTGCGCGGCCTGCTCCAGCTCAGCAGCCAGCACCGAGAGCGCCAGGCGATAGGGCTCGGCGGCGTAACGTTTGGCCAGGTAGGCCACGTGCGACGGTAGATCGCCGCTCAGGCGCGCTTGCAGCCAGGCCTGCAGCTCCGGGGACGGCGCCGACCAGCGCGCGCTCAGGCTCAGGCGGCGCGCCAGGTCGTGCAGCGCCTCCTGGTGCCGGGTGATGGCCAGGCCGCGGTGCAGGCGCAGCGTCTCGGCGGTGACGGCGGCAGTGACGTTCGGGTTACCATCGCGGTCGCCGCCCATCCAGGAGGCCAGCGTCAGCCAGCGCGGCGGCGGGCTGAGGCCGGGGTAATGCTCCCGCAGGGCTGCTTCCAGTTCGGCGTACATGCGCGGGAGGGCCTGCCAGAAAACTTCGCCCACGTAGTACATCGCCGTGCGCACTTCGTCGGTGACGGCGGGGCGGGCTGTTCGGGCCAGGTCGGTCAGCCAGAGCGCCGTGATCTCGGCGCGGATCGCAGAGCGCAAAGCCTCAGCCTCGCGCGGGAGCACATCGTCGGCCTGCAATTGCTGCAGAGCGGCATGGATGCGGCCAAGCTTGGAGAGGTTGGTGCGGCGCTTGGCCTCGGTGGGATGCGCGGTGAGGACCAGCTCGATGTGCAGCGTGCGGAGCAACGCCGCCATCTGCTCGGGCGGGAAGCCGCGCTGTTTGAGCCGGGCGAGCGTGTCGAAGAGGGAGTCCTCGTAGCAGGGGCCGGTCTCGCGCTCGCGCCGGCGCAGGGCGCGCACGCGCTCGGCCTCTTCGGCCAGGTTGACCAGGTCGAAGTACAAGGTGAAGGCGCGCGCCATGACGCGCGCGGTGGCAGTGGTGTGGGCCTGAACTTCCGCAACGAGGGCGGCCTCGGCCCCCGGCGCACCGCGGCGCCGCGCCAGGGCCTGCCGACGCAGGCGCTCCTCGGATTCAAACAACGCGGACGACTCGCGGGCCGTGATGACCTCGCCCAACAAGTCACCCAGCAGGTGGATGGTCGCGCCGAGATCCATCAACCTTTGAGCATGTGATAAATCAGATCGGAGGCGGAGACGACCGAGATCGGGCAGCGGCGGCCGGCTTCTTCGCTGACGACCACGACACGGTGAATGTGATGGTCCAGCAACTGGATGGCCACTTCGCGCAGGACGGCCTGCGGTGTGACGGTGATCACGTCGCGAGTCATATACCGCGTCACGGGCTGAGTGTCCCAGGCCTCGAGCGCCAGGTACGCGCGGATCAGGTCGGTGCGGGTGATGACGCCCTGCAGCTCGCCGGCCTCGTCCACCACCACCAGCGAGCTGATCTGGCGGTCGTACATCTGTTTGGCCGCATCACGCAGGGTCGCGGTCGTCGGCAGAGTGAACACTTCCAGGCGTTTCGCCTGCAAGACGGTCGTTCCTTGTTTCATCGTCAATTCTCCAGAGAGCGAAACTGATCGCCAAAAATCAGCGGGCCGCGCCCGGCGCAGATGCCCCGGGCCGCCACGCCAAATGCCGGATTTTCCTAAAGCCCGCTCAGGCGGCCTTCATCGTTTACTCAGCCGCCGCCCACGCCGCGTTCACCAACCAAGACTACTTATTTCTTACTTGAGATAAGGCCCGGCTTCGTCGAGAATTACTGGCAGTAGGTGCAAGCCTAGGAATGACACGATGGCGCAGGATACTTTCGCAACACCGCACATGCTTAGCCTGATCAGCGAGGCCCTCGGTTGCACGGCCATCCTGACCGGCGTGTATCGTCTGCAACTCAAAACGGCTTTCGAGAATGCGCGCACCGTCCTGCAAGCGCCCAAGCCGCACCCGCGCCAATGGCCGCTGCTCAACGCTGCTGTGACGCGCCATCTCCTTCACGCCGAAGACGAAGTCCGCGCCCAGTTGAATTCGCTGACCAGCGAGGCCATCCGCGACTGGGCGGTGCTGATGCAGGTCGAAGCGATCTGCGCCACGCTGCGCTCCGCGCTGGCCGCGCGCCAGCCCGGCGCCTTCGCCAGCGCAAGACGCCCACGTCGCTCAGCGGCATTATAACCCACCCCGCCCAACTTAAAATTTCGACCGGCAGCCCGTCCGGTATTGCAATCTGGGCCGGTTGTTGTAAAGTTCACGGTGCGCGCAGGCCGTCAAACACTGCGCTCCATTTGCCGCCTCTCCGGGTTAGGAGCCGGGAGCTGGCGGTGAATCTTTTTACCAGAAAGGACACCGCGAATGTTTGACAAGTATGCTTACCTCAACCCCAAGTTGCACGCTGCGCCCCACCCCGAAAAGGGCGGCATGGGCGTGTTCGCCCGCGAGTTCGTGGAGAAGGGCGAACGGCTCATGGTCTGGGGCGGCGCCATCGTCAACGAGGCGCAGCTGGCCGCTCTGCCGCCCGTCCTGCGCCAGCACAGCGTCCAGGTGGAAGAGGGCCTGTACCTGGCCTCGGTCATCCCGGATGATGACGCCGACTACATCAATCACTCGTGCGACCCGAACGCCGGGCTGAACGGGCAGATTGTGGTCGTGGCTCTGCGCGATATCGAACCGGGCGAGGAGGTGTGCTTCGACTATGCCATGTCGGACAGCAGCCCCTACGACGAATTCGAGTGTCAGTGCGGCGCGGCCAACTGTCGCGGGCGCGTCTCCGGCAACGACTGGATGCGGCCCGAGCTGCAGGAACGCTATCGCGGCTACTTCTCGCCGTACCTGCAGCGCCGCATCGAGCGGCTCGCGACGACGGAGCAAGACTTCGCGTATCGTTAGCGGGCCAAACGCCAGGCGGGATGGGGATAGGGAACAGGCGGCAAGGCGCGTTCGGTTTTGTCGGCTGCTCCCTGCCCCCATCCCCCGTCAGGGAAGCCACTCGGGCGTCGCGGCATCCAGCGCGAGCAGCGTCGTCGTGTTGGTCTCGGCGAACCACACCAGCACTTCGGGCACGGCGTACGGCTTGTTCAATTCGAAGCGCTGGAACACCAGGGCGCGGCCATAAGCATCCCAGCGGTAGCCGCCGTGGGTATAGAGTGGGTCGTTGGTGATCGCGCGGCGCGCGCCACCCTCCGGCGCCAGCAGCCAGATCTGCTTGCCGGGGTTGCTCTCGGGCGTGCGCCCGCTGATGGCGATCCACGCGCCGTCCGGCGACCAGGCCGGCGCGCCGTAATCGGTGAAATCCGAGCCGGGCCCGAGGAAGGGCTGGATGGATTGCGCCTCGAAGTCGGCAATCGCCAGCGTCACGGATGGGATCCCCGTCTCCAGATCCAGATCGTTGTAGATCATGCGCCGGCCGTCAGGCGACCAGGCGCCGACGGTGCCCATGCGCGTCTGGATCAGCATCTCCTGTTGAGTCTGTAAGTCAATCAGGCGGATGCTGGCGTTGCCGCCGTCGAAGAAGGCCAGGCGGCGCCCATCCGGGGACCACGTCGGGCCGTAGCCGAGCACCTGCGAGTCCTGATAAACCGGCCCGGCCTCGCCTGTGGCCAACGTCACCGTCCATACCCGCGGCGGCCCGTTGGGCGTGCCCGGCGTCAGGCCGGCCGGCTCGCGGCTGAAGGCCAGGCGCGCGCCATCCGGCGACCAGGCCGGCACAGTGCACAGGTCGGCGTCGCACTTCACCAGCAGGCGCGGGTTCGCGCCGTCGCGGTCCATCAGCCACAGGTCGGCGCCACGCAAGTCGTTGACCAAGCTGTAGGCGATGCGCTCGCCATCCGGCGCGACGGCGAAGTCATACAGGCGGCCATCGGTATGCGTCAGTCGCTCCGGCGTCCCACCGGCAGCCGGCACGCGCCATACTTCCCGCGCCCCGCCCCCGATGCCGGAAAGATAGGCGATGTACGGCTCGCGCACGCGGAACGTCCAGGCGTAATCCTGCCGGGCAGCGCGGCCATCCCGGCTGAGCGCGCCTGCCCGCAGCCGCGCGGTGTAGGTGACGCCCGGCTGGAAGGGCTGTGTCGGCTGGAACCAGACCTGTCGCGCCTCCCACTGCACATTGCCCGGCACGGGCGGCTCGATCTCCAGCCGCGTGACCACGCTGTTGGCGTCCATCGCTTGCGCGAATTCCAGGCCGATCCGGCCCCGCGCGCTGACGTTGCCGCCATCAGCGGGAAAGGCTCGCACGACGCGCGCGCCCACCCGGTCGCCGAGCGCCGCCACGCCGACGATGGCGAGCAGCAATGCGCCAAGCACGCCCCACACAATCAGGTCAAAACGATCGAGCTTCATAGGGCTTAGGGTTAGAGGTTGAGGGATAGGGGTTTTGGAACCGGCAAAGACTTACGGGGCAACACCAACTCCCAACGCCTGATTCCCAACCCCTACGGATACATGTAGGGGTGCTCAGGTTGTTCGACCTGCTCCAGCGTCGCGGCGGCGATAAGAGGCGTGGGACGGCCATTGAACTCGGCGACGCGCACCGGGCCGCGCACGCGCACCCAGGCATTCTCCGGCAACGCGGCGGTCTCCGGCCATTCGACCAGCACGGCCACGGCGGAAGCATCGGCGGCGCAGCAGGTGACGATGAAACGGCTGACGAGGAATTGATTGGCGGGCAAACGCGGGTCTTTGTAAACGAAGCCGATCACGTCCGCCGGCTGGTCGGTGAACTCGGCGGGGTCGGCGGAGTAGTTGAAGGCACGGATCCAATCCAGGATACTGCGGTTGGAAGGCGCAATTTGCAGCGTGGCGAGCGCGGCGCCGCTGCTGACGGTGAGCGGCCCGGACGAGTTGAGGCCGCGGTTGTCAACAGCGCTGGCCCCCAGTGGGCGCGATGGCACACTGAGGCTGAGCACCAGCGGCAAGGCCATCCATAAGACGCTCCACACCGGGAAGCGGGCAGGAGCATGGGAGTGCGTGTGGGGGTGATCCGCGTGAGCATGATCGTGGTCGTGGTGGGACGGATGAGCAGGCCCGGCCTCGCGCCGCCACAACCAGAACGCGCCGGCCGCCAGCGCCAGCGCAGCAACCATGCCGAACACGATGAGCGGGGAGAAGCGCTCATTGATATAGTAGAAGATGCTGCCCGTCCATAGCTTTTCGGCCAGCACCAGGCCGAGCGCGGCCGTGAGGATCGCCTGAGTGAGTCGGTAAGTGCGTGACATCGCGCGGCCTCCAGCCGCAATTTCCAACTCCGAAACCCCGATTTTTACCAGGTGAGATTCAAATTGATGAACACGCCCGCCAGGATCGTCAGCAGCAGCGGCAGCAGGATCAGGTAAGCGACCGTGCGGCGCTTGAACACGCCCAGGAACATCAGCGCGCTCTTGATGTCCACCATCGGCCCAAAGACGAGGAAGGCCAGGATGGAGCCGGTGCTGAAAGTTCCGACAAAGGCCAGCGCGATGAAGGCATCCACCGTCGAGCAGATGGAGAGCAGCACGGCCAGCGCAATCAGCAACAGCACCGAGATGATCGGGCCGGCGCCCAGGCCGAGCAGCAGCGACTGCGGCACGACGGTCTGCATTCCCGCCGCCAGCACGCCGCCAAACACCAGATACTTGCCCATCTCGAAAAATTCGTCTACGGCGATGCCGAGCACGCGGCGCAGACGGCTCGCCAGGGACTCGTGCACGATCGGCTGCAGACCGATCTCGAAGCGGTGGCTGGCGCCCGACAGCACGGGCAGGCTGGTCGGCAATAGCAAGCGCTCCGGGCGCTTCTCGAAGGCGAAGACCATGCCGACGAGGATGGCGATGCCGACGCTGAGGAGAATGCGCCCGTAGAACACCGGCCCCGGGCCGAACGCGGCCAGCGTGCTGGCGATGACGATGAAGTTGAAGACGGGCGCGGAGAGCAGAAAGGCCACCGCCGCCGAAAGCGGCAGGCCTTTGCGCACCAGTCGCCGCACCAGGGGCACCACACCGCACTCGCAGACCGGGAAGACCAGGCTCAACAGGCCGCCGGCCACCGCCGCCAGATACGGGTTGCGCGGCACAAACCGGCTGAAATCCCCCTGGTGGAAGAAAACCTCCACCAGCCCGGAGGCCAGCGTGCCGAGCATCAGGAACGGCGCTGCCTCGACAAAGATGCCGAGGAAGATAGTCGTGAAAGTGGCGAACCGATCGAGCAGGCCGGCCCCGTCCATAGGCCTCCATGTTAGCCCAGATGCGCGCCGGACGCCAAATCGGGCAAGCTAAGAGTTGGATGAACGGCAGGTGAAAATCAGCAAATGTGAGGCGAATCGTGAAAGGGCCGGGATGGCCGCAGCCCTTTCACGATTCGCTGGCGGGAGGACGATGGGGCAGTCTACTGGAGCGCGCCAACGAGCGCCCGGACGTTATAGCGAAACATCTTCACGAAGGTATCGCCTTCCGTGCCCGGGCGGCCGAGCGCGTCGGTATACAGCGTCGGGCCGAGCCTGACGCCGGCCTCGGCGGCGAGGCGTTCCATCAGGCCCGGGTTGAGGGTATTTTCGGCGAAGATAGCCGGCACGCCGGCCGACTTGATCTCGGCCACGAGTTGGGCAAACTGCTGGGCGGAAGGCTCGGCGACTTCGGCGGTGGCGGGCAGCGCGGTGGCAACGATCTCGAAGCCATAATCACGAGCGAAGTAGCTGAAGGTGTCATGCGAGGTAACCAGCTTGCGGCGCTCCGGCGGCAGTGCGTTGATCTGCTCCCTGACGAAGGTCTCCAGCGCGGCCAGCTCGGCCAGGTAAGCCTGGGCGTTGGCGTCATAAGCCGCCCGGTTCGCCGGGTCGGCAGCGACCAGCGCGGCCTGAATGTTCTTCACCATCTGTATGGCGTTGGCAACGCTGTGCCAGACGTGCGGGTCGTATTCGCCGTGCGCGTGACCCTCTTCGTGCTCGTCCGCCTCGGGCGTGCCCTCCGCCTGGCTATGCTCATCTTCATGCTCATGGCCCGCCTCGACCTTCAGCAGTTCGATGCCGTCCGTCACGATGATCCGCGTTGCTTGCGAGCCGGAGGCAGTAAACAGGTTGTCCAGCCAGGCCTCGAACTCCAGTCCGTTCTCGAAGACAACCCTGGCCTCGGCCAGCGCCACGCTGTCGGCAGGCGTGGGTTCATAGCTGTGCGGGTCACTATCCGGCCCCACCAGCACGCGCAGGTTGATCGTGTCGCCGCCCACATTCTGCACCAGGTCGCCCAGGATGCTGTAAGTGGCGACGACGTTGAGCTTGCCGGCGACAGCGGGCGGCGTGGGCGTGGTGGCCGGCGCACAGGCCGCCAGCGACACGATCAGGAACAGGGATAAAACAAGGCGGCGTAACATGAGTTTCTCTCCGAAGACGGCGCACTGCACCGAATTTGAATTGGCTTACCCAACGGCGCCGAGTATTGTAGCCTAACTAGGTCGGGGAGGATGTGCTATAGCACACAAGCGCGGCAGTATAAATAGACACTGGGGAGCGCTCTAAGGGTTGGCTGCCGGCAGGTCGAACGTCGAGCGCACCCCCTCAAGCACGGCGTCGAGCGAAACCGGCGCTGGCGCCGGCACGTTCTTGGCCAGGCAAGCCTAAAGCCGGGCCACCCCCACGCTGCCCGGCGCGCAAGACGCAGGCAGACGTCACAAGGTGATGACCTGATCCGGCGGATTATCGGCCAGCGCCGCGTACAGATCGGGGAAGCAGCCCACCTGCACGCCGGCAACAGTGTCCTTGACGCGGCACTCGCCGGGCGTGGTGCGCCCTCGGCCTTCGGCGTCGCACCAGCGCGGCTCGCCCTCCGCCAGGTTGCGTTCCAGCGCGCACATGTCGCACATCATCAGCAGCATCCCCTTGTCCTGCGCCACCTTGCTCAGCCGCTCGCCAACCGGGTCGCCCCGACGCAGAACGAAGACGTTGTCGTCGAAGAAGAACATGCCGACGACGGTGACGCCGTGCGTGCCAGCCTCCAACTGCGGCAGAATCATCTGACCCAGTTTGTAGCTGGCGGCGCGCGGCGAGGCGAACACATAAGCGACTTTCATAAACAAGAGCTCCTTTCGACAGCGCCCGGGTGATGCCCGGCAGGGTTCGCCGGGACTTGTGATGGGCCTGAGGCTACCAGAGGCACGTCGGCGTCGGCGTGCGTTTCAGCACTATGTCGGTTGTAAGAGCTGCTACGATCGGGCTGTGCCAGAATGCACTGTGTGCTGATGTGGCCCCGGCGCATGCTGGCGTAGGATGAAGCGCTCGGCCTCGCCTGCGCCGAGGGTGGCCAGCAGGCCGCGTGTGCGCAGGTCGCCGAGGGTGCGCGTGATGGTGGTGCGCGTCGCCCCGGTGGCCGAGGCCAGTTGCGTATGAGTCAGGCGAATGTTGACGAGCGTGCCGTCGGCATGAGCTTCGCCAAATTGCTCGGCCAGCAGCGCGAGCAGGCCCAGCACACGCTGGTCAAGATAAGGCCGCGCCTGGATGGCGGCCCAGGCCTCCATCTGCTGCAGGCGCTCGCGCAGGCGCACCGCAAAATCGGGCTCGGCCACAGCTTCGGCCCACGGTTTGAGCAGCACCCGGGCATCGGTATGAGCGGCCAGTTGCAGATTGCACAAGTCTGCCGGGTGATAGACCAGCGTTTGGCCCGGCCCGCACAGGCCGAGCAACACTTCTGCGCCATCATAATGCAGCGCACGCAAAGCGATGACGCCGGTCTGCACTTCGACGACGACGTTGTGATCGAGCAACAAAGGGTCGGCTCGGCGGTACTCACGCACCGTGCGCCGGAACGCGGGCGCGCGGGCGCCCTGCCCGGCCAGATCGAGGGCGCGCTGCACTGCTTGCTGGAAGGCGGCGGGCGCCAGCCGACCGGGCAAAACGGCCAACGCTCCCGCCTGGTAAGCGGCGGCGGCCAGCGCCGGGCTATCCGCGCGGTTCCAAACCAGCCAGGGTCGCCGGAACGCGTCACCGACAACCAGCTTCGCCAGGGCCGCCGGCGCCGGCGGAACGAGGATCGGCAAGGCTGAGCCCTCCAACGCCTCGGCGTGCGTGAACAGAATCGTAAAACCGGCGGCGTGCAGGTGCACGGCCATCTTCTGGACGGCGGCATCCAGTTCACCGACGAAAGCAACAGATTGCATGGAAAAGATTGGCTCTCCCGACTTTGGCGGGATGATGCCCGCGTCCTTCGACTGCGCGCCGCGCACCCTGAGCGGAGCGAAGTCTCCATGCGCGCCGGCGCACAACGGGCGATGAAAATGAGAGGCTGCGCCGATTCAGAACTTCTGCTAAAGTGAATGTGTCGGCAAGCCACACGTTGCACTCCG
>JBBIQY010000028.1:0-40141 GCA_037442085.1 Anaerolineae bacterium | reverse complement strand
AGTCGAAGGGCGCGCGCCGCGCAGTCGAAGGATGCGGCTGAGTAGTTACCTACAAACCAAACGCCGCTGTGGGAGCAGCGGCGTTTGAATCCTGTGGAGATGGCGGGAGTCGAACCCGCGTCCGAAAGACTCGCTCACAGACTTCTACAAGCTTAGCCACGTTATTTTGGTGTCACCGGCACAGGCCCCACGGGGCCGGGTCACTGGCCGACCAGCCGCTGTGTCTTTCGCGTCGCGCGCGGCGAGCGGCGCGGCATCCCGGCCTTTGTCACGCTGAGGGCACGCGCCGCCGGGAGGGGCTCGTGGTCAACGGGTCATCACTGTGGATGACCGCTGTTCAAGCGCTAGCGGGGGTTAGGCCGCGAGCGGGAGAGCAGCATAGGGAGTGCGGTTGGCACTTGTGAGTTGCGCTGAGTTTACGGGAGTTCGGCGCCGCCCGGCTTGCAGTCTGGGAACAGCCTCTTCCGTCGAAACCGGTCATCCCCAGGCAGCCTAAGTATAGCATGGCTGGCAATCCCCGTCCGCTCATGCGCGTAGCCAATCAGGTGCGCTGGCTGTTCCTTCAACGAACAACTTTAAGTCACTTCAGTCTATGCGCAGATCACCCTTTTCGTTTATACCGAACCGATGTCGCGCCGTTTCCATGCTTGCCATATCCTCTCGGTATCGGGGGCTGTTCATCGTCGGCGGATTGATGCTGGCAACGCTCATCATCACTGCTGCCTTCATCACCGACGATGACAATCCGCTTGTGCCAACATGATAGGTTTGGTATGGTTGGGAGGCACTGCGGTCTTCGATCTCTACTCGCCACGCCTTATGCCCACTCTCCTCCTACGTCATGCCGAAGTGCTCGTCACCATGGACGCTGAGCGCCGTGAAATCCGCGACGGTGGCTTGTTCGCCCGGGATGGCTTTATTGAGCAGGTTGGCCCAACGGCCGAGTTGCCCTTTGGCGCCGACGAAGTACTTGATCTGTACGGTCATGTCGTCCTGCCCGGCCTGGTCAACACCCATCATCACCTGTACCAGACTCTCACACGCGCCGTGCCCGCCGCACAAAACGCCAACCTGTTTGGCTGGCTCAAGACCCTCTATCCCCTCTGGGCCAATCTGACGCCTGCCGCGATTCACCTCTCGACGCTGGTCGGCCTGGCGGAACTGGCGCTCTCCGGCTGCACCACCACCTCCGACCATCTCTACCTCTTCCCCAACGGCTGCCGGCTCGATGACGAAATCGAGGCGGCGCGCAAGATCGGCCTGCGCTTTCACGCCGCGCGCGGCAGTATGTCGCTAGGCGAATCGCAGGGTGGGCTGCCGCCGGACCGTGTGGTCGAGGACGAAGCCTTCATTTTGAAAGACACGCGCCGGCTGATCGAGCAATACCATGACCCAGAGCCGGGCGCATTGCTGCGAATCGTGGTCGCACCCTGCTCGCCATTTTCAGTCACGCCCGATCTGATGCGCGAGGCGGCGGCGCTCGCGCGTGCGTATGGCGTCCACTTACACACTCACCTGGCAGAGACATTGGACGAGGAGATCTTCTGCCTGCAAACATTCGGCGCGCGGCCCGTTGCCTACGCTGAACGGCTCGGCTGGCTGGGCGATGATGTCTGGCACGCGCATGCCGTTCACGTGAATGCCTCCGAAATCATGCAATTTGCGCGCACGGGCACCGGCGTGGCGCACTGCCCGACCTCGAACATGCGGCTGGCGAGCGGCATTGCGCCGGTGCGGGCCTACCGCGCCGCCGGCGTCAGAGTCGGCTTGGGCGTGGATGGCTCGGCCTCCAACGATGGCTCGCATCTGCTGGCCGAGGCGCGGCAGGCGCTGCTGCTGGCGCGGCTGGCGCTGGCGGAGGAGGAGCGCCGACGGCAGACTGACGGCGGTGGTCAACCGGCGGCGGCTGACGGTTCATCGTCACAAATGACGGCGCGTGAAGCTTTGGAGCTGGCGACCCTTGGTGGCGCGGCGGTGCTGGGGCGCGATGACATTGGCGCACTCGCGCCCGGCAAGTGCGCCGACTTCTTCGCCGTCAATCTCAATCGGCTGGATTTTGCCGGCGCCTGGCACGATCCGGTCGCCGCCGTCCTCTTTTGCACACCGGCAAAAGCCGACTATACTTTCGTCCATGGCCGATGCGTGGTGCGCGAAGGGCGCGTCTTCACGGTGGAGATGCCGCCGCTGATCGAAAAACACAATGCTCTGGCGCGCGCCCTGGTGAACGGATGAGGCGCACGGCGCTGCACCATCGGCTATACTTCAAGACATTGACGCGCCTAATATGATCATCAGTGCACTCGCCAGCCTGGCGGCTGCACGATCAGGCCTTCCCGTCCAAAAACCGTGGCGCGCGCGAAGCGCGCGCCGAAACCGATCTGGCAGGAAAAGAGAAAGGAAAGCGGTGATGCCTCCGCGCCAACCCTGGCACGCCGTCTCGCGCGAACTGGTAGATTGCGCCATGGGCCGCGCGCCGGTGGACCTGCTCATCCGGCATGGGCAGTGGGTCTGTGTCCAATCCGGCGAGATCATCCCCGAGACCACCCTGGCGGTCAAAGGCTCGCGCCTTGCCTTTGTCGGGCCGGAGGCCCTGGCACAAGCCACGCTTCGCCTCGCCCCGCACACCCGGGTGATTGATGCCGCCGGCCGCTACCTCGTCCCTGGCCTGCTCGACGCTCACATGCACGTCGAGTCCGGCATGGTCACTGTCACCGAGTTCGTGCGCGCCGTCGCCCCGCGCGGCACGACCGGCCTGTTCATTGACCCACACGAGATCGCCAACGTCTTCGGCCTCGAGGGCGTGAAGCTGATGGTGGACGAGGCCGCCCGCCAGCCCATCAACGTCTGGGTGCAGGTGCCCTCGTGCGTGCCGTCGGCCCCCGGCCTGGAGACGCCCGGCGCGAGCTTAGGCCCTGCCGAAGTGCGCGAGGCCATGGCCTGGCCCGGCGTGATCGGCTTGGGCGAGATGATGAACTTCCCCGGCGTCTTCCAGTCCGATCCGAAGATGCACGCCGAGATGGCCGAGACCATGAAGGCCGGCAAGGTCGTGGGCGGGCATTACGCCTCGCCCGATGTCGGCGCGCCGTTTCACGGCTACGTCGCCGGCGGGCCGGAGGACGATCATGAGGGCACGCGCCTGGAGGATGCCATCGCGCGCGTGCGGCAGGGGATGAAGGCGATGCTGCGCCTCGGCTCGGCCTGGCACGACGTAGCCGCGCAGGTCAAGGCGATCACCGAGCAGGGCCTCGACCCGCGCCACTTCATCCTGTGCACCGACGACTCACACTCCGGCACGCTCATCAACGAGGGCCACATGGATCGCGTGCTGCGCCACGCCATCGCGCAGGGCGTGGCGCCCCTCACCGCCATTCAGATGATGACGCTCAACACCGCCGAGCACTTCGGTGTCAGTCGCGACGTGGGCCTGATCGCGCCGGGCCGCTACGCCGATATCGTCCTCACCAGCGACCTGACCGACTTCCAGGCCGAGATGGTGATCGCGGCCGGTGACGTGATCGCGGAAAACGGCAAGTGGCAGGTCGAGCTCCCGCGTTTTGAGTATCCGGCGGAAGTCAAGCGCTCCGTTCATCTGGGCAAAACGTTGACTGCCCAGGATTTCAAAGTCTCGATCCCTAATCCGAAATCCCAGGCTGCCACGGTCAGGGCCAACGTGATCGGCGTGATCGAGAACCAGGCACCGACCCGGCACCTGATCCTGGATCTGCCGGTCAACGACGCGGCAGTACACGGCGACCCGGCGCAGGATGTGTGCAAGGTGGCGCTGGTAGAGCGGCATGCGGGGACGGGCAGGGTGTGCGTCGGCTTCGTCCACGGCTTCGGCTTCAACACTTCCTGTGCGATCGCCTCCACCGTCGCGCACGACTCCCACCACATGCTGGTGGTCGGCACGGACGATGCACACATGGCGCTGGCCGCCAACGAGCTGGCGCGGCGGGGCGGGGGGATGCTGGCCGTGCGCGAGGGCGAAGTGCGCGCCGCCGTAGAGCTGCCTATCGCCGGGCTGATGTCCGACGAGCGGGCCGAGATCGTGGCGCAAAAAGCGGAGGCGCTGCTGGCCGAGTACCGCGCCTGCGGCTGTCATCTGAACAACGCCAATATGCAGTTGAGCCTGCTCGCCCTGGCCGTCATCCCGGAGCTGCGGATTTCGGATCTGGGGTTGGTAGATGTGACGAATTTCAGGTTAATTGAGGTACTGGCGTAAGTAGGCAGCGGGCGCCGCCTTCCCCATACTAGGCTACCGTTCGCTCGTTCTGCCCGAATACAGTGCTCCCTGAAAGGAGGTGATCGTCAACGAAGACGTCTCGGTGCCGCTAACGTGAAACGCAATCCAACCTGACGAGAAGAGGAGAAGTTCCCATGATGCTGAAAAAAACCTGGCGGCTGATGGCCCTGCTCACCATACTCGCCACTGTAGCCGCCGCCTGCGCGCCGGCGACCACCCCCACGCCTCAGACCATCGAGGTCACCCGGATCGTGGCCGGCACGCCGGAAACGATCGTCGTTACCGCGCCGCCTCAGGTCCTGCCCGCGCCCGAAGCGAAGAAACTCAAAGCCTGCTATATCTACGTCGGGCCCATCGGCGACATCGGCTGGACACACGCCCATAATGAGGGCCGCCTGTACGTGGATAACAAATACGAGTGGCTGGAGACGGCTTACGCTGAAGCGGTGCCTGAAGCCGATGCTGATCGCTTCCTGGATCGCTTCGTGGTCGAGGAGAAATGCAACGTCATCTTCACCACTTCCTTCGGCTACATGGACGCCACCATCGCCGCCGCCGAGAAATATCCCGACACCATCTTTTTCCACGTCTCGGGGTACAAGCGCGCGCCCAACTCCGGCACGTTGTTCGCCGACTTCTATCAGTTGTATTACCTCAACGGCCTGATGGCCGGCGCGCTGACCAAGAGCGGCAAGGTGGGCTACGTAGCGGCGCACCCCATCCCAGAAGTGGTGCGCCACATTAACGCCTTTGCCCTTGGGGTGCGCGCCGCCAACCCCACGGCCACGGTGGACGTGCGCTGGCTGTTCGCCTGGTTCGACCCGGCCAAAGCCCGCGAGGCGGCCGAGGCCCTGATCGCCGATGGGGTGGACGTGTTGGCCTTCACCGAGGATACCGCCACCGTCGTGCAGGTCGCCGAAGAATACACGGCTAAGGGCCAGCCGGTCTATTCCTTCGGCCACTACAGCCCGATGGCGCAGTTCGGTCCCAATTCCATGGTCAGCGGCCAGTTAGTGAACTGGGGTATCCTGTACGAAGATATCCTGACCAAAGTCTATCTCGGCGTATACAACAACAAGAACCTCGAGAACGTGGACTATTGGTGGCTGATGCGCGAGGGCGGCGTGGAGCTGGGCGGCAAGTTCGGCGAGCCGATCAACCCCAAGTTCGAAGCCCCGCTCAAGGAGGCCAAAGTCACCGACCCGCTGCTGGGCGAGGTCAGCGTCTATGACCTGATCTTCAAGCGCGTCGAACAGATGAAAGACCCGGCGATGTTGTTCGACCCGTTCACTGGCCCGATCAAGGACCAGGGCGGCGTGGAGCGGGTGAAGCCCGGACAGCGCCTGACGTACTTTGAACTGACCACGATTGACTGGTTCGTGGAGGGCGTCGTCGGAGAGATTCCGCGCTAGCGCCGAACGGTATCCGACCCGGGAAGCAGGGGCGGGCGCTGCTGCCGCCCCTGCTTCTTTGCTGTTTTTTTCAAGGAGGCCCAATGACCGATCCTGCGCCGGGCCGCGAATCGGCGGTCGTCATGCGCGGCATCACCAAACGCTTTCCCGGCGTGCTCGCCAACGACGGCGTGGACCTGGACGTGCGCCGCGGCGAAATCCACGGCCTGCTGGGTGAAAACGGCGCGGGCAAATCCACGCTGATGAGCGTGCTGTACGGCATCTATCACCCCGACGCCGGCGAGATTGAGGTGAACGGCCGCCGCGTCCATATTCGCTCACCGCAGGACGCCATCCGGCTGGGAATCGGCATGATCCACCAGCACTTCCGGCTGGTGCAGACCCACACCGTCGCCGAGAATGTCGCCCTCGGCCTGCGCGAAAGCTTTTTCTTCCCCGACCGGGCGGCGCGCAAAAAGGTCGAAGCCCTGGCCGAGGCCTACGGTCTCAAGGTGGACCCCCAGGCGCGCATCTGGCAGCTCTCGGCCGGCGAACAACAGCGCGTTGAGATTCTCAAAGCCCTGTATCGCGGCGCGCAGATCCTGATCCTGGACGAGCCGACTTCGATGCTCACGCCGCGCGAGACCGAGGAATTGCTCTCCACTCTGCGGCGCATGACCGCCGAAGGCCACACTGTCATCTTCATCACCCACAAACTCGAAGAAGTGATGACGTTCAGCGACCGGGTGACGGTGCTGCGGCAGGGCAAGGTGGCGGCCGTGCGGGAGACGGCGCAGACCAGCGAGCGCGAACTGGCCCGCCTCATGGTCGGGCGCGAGGTGCTCTTCCAGCTGGACAAGCCGGCGGCCGAAGCGGGCGCAGCCGTTCTGCGGCTCGATCATTTGTGCGCCCTCGGCGATAAAGCGCAGATGGCGGTGAAGGATTTTTCGCTCGAGGTACGCGCTGGAGAGATCGTCGGCCTGGCGGGTGTAGCAGGCAACGGCCAGCGCGAGCTGGTGGAGGCGCTCATCGGCCTGCGGCCGGTCAGCTCCGGGCGCGTTTGGCTCAGGGATCAAGATATCACCCACGCCCCGCCCCGCGCGCGGATTGATCTGGGCCTCGGCTGTGTGCCGGGCGAGCGGCTGACCGGCCTGGTGCCGACCATGAGCGTGGCCGACAATCTTATCCTGAAAACCTACCGCCGCCCGCCCTTCGCCAATGGCCTGTGGCTCGACGCCGGGGCCGTCGCCGCCCACGCCGACCGCCTGATCCGGGACTACGCCATCGTCACGCCCGCGTCCTCTACGCCGCTCAAACTGCTCTCGGGCGGCAACATTCAACGCACCATCCTGGCCCGCGAGATTACCGGTGCGCCTGCCCTGCTCATCGCCGCTCATCCCACCAGCGGGCTGGATGTAGGCGCGACCGAGACCATCTGGCAGCTGTTGCTGGAACAGCGCGCCCGCGGGACGGCCGTCCTGCTCGTCTCGGAAGATTTGGAGGAAGCGATGCGCCTGAGCGACCGCATTGCGGTGATGTTCGAGGGGCAGGTGATGGGCATCCTGCCGGCGGCGCAGGCCAACCTGGAAGAGATTGGGCTGATGATGGCCGGCGCGCACCGCGTGGCCGCAGGAGCCGCGACATGAAATTTCCCAAACTCCGTATCGAGCGGCGCGCGCATCCCACGCGTGGGGCACAGGCCCTGGTGCTCGTCCTGTCGCTGGCGCTGGCCCTGGCGGCGATCGCGATCGTGTTTCTGGCGCTGGGCGTGGATCCCCTCTTCGCCTACCAGCGCATCTTCAGCGGCGGTTTTGGCAGCGCCTATGGTCTGTTGGAGACGATCACCAAAAGCATTCCGCTGATGCTGACCGGCGTGGGGCTGACGCTGGCCTTCCGGGCGCGGGTGTACAACATCGGCGCGGAGGGGCAGTTGCTGGTCGGCGCGATTGTAGGCAGCGGCCTGGCGTTGAATTTCGGTGACTGGCCGGCGCTGCTGCTGCTGCCGGCCATGTTTATTGGTGGCTTTCTGGGCGGCGCGCTCTGGGCGCTCGTTCCGGCGTTCCTCAAAACGCGCTTCCGCGTGGACGAGGTGCTGACCAGCCTGATGCTGGTGTATGTCGCCGTCGAGCTGGTAAATTATTTGATCTACGGCCCGTGGAAGGGCGCGGAGGAGTTTGGCTTCCCGTATTCAGCCAAGTTCTCGCTCGCCGCGCAGCTGCCGCGCCTCGCCGGCACGCGCCTCCACTATCCCACGCTGCTGCTGGCGATCCTACTGGCAGTGCTGGTGTATCTGCTCCTGGAGCGCACCAAACTCGGCTACGAGATTCGCGTCACGGGCGAGAACCCGGCGGCGGCCCACTATGCGGGGATGGATACGCAGAAGGTAGTGTTGCTGGTGATGCTGGTAAGCGGCGGGCTGGCAGGGCTGGCCGGGGTGGGCGAGGTGGCCGGCATCCACTACCGCCTGCGCTATCCGGGCGGCATCTCGCCGGGCTACGGCTTCACCGCCATCATCGTGGCCTGGCTGGCGCGACTGAACCCGCTGGCGGCCATCGTCACAGCGTTCCTGCTCGGCGGCCTGCTGGTGGGCGGCGACGCGATCCAGGTGGCGCTCGGCCTGCCCGCCGCCACCATCAACGTATTCAACGGCATCATTTTGCTTTTCGTGATCGGCGGTGAACTGTTCACCCGTTACTCGGTTCGGCTGGAGGTCTGAGCGCATGGTGGATTTCAACTTCGTTTTGTTGGCGCTGACGGCGGCCATCCCGGCCGGCACGCCCCTGCTGTTCGGCGCGCTGGGCGAAGTGTATGCCGAGCGCTCGGGTGTGCTCAACCTGGGCGTGGAGGGGATGATGATCATGGGCGCAGTGACGGGCTTCGGCGTGGCGCTCGCCACCGGCAATGTGTGGCTGGGGGTCCTGGCGGCGGGGCTGGCGGGCGGCCTGCTCTCGCTGATTCACGCCTTCGCCACCATCCACCTGCGCGTCAACCAGGTCGTGTCCGGCCTAGCGTTGACGATGCTGGGCCTAGGCATGAGCGGGATGATCGGCAAGCGCTACATCGGCCAGCCACTGCCGGTGCGCCTCGAGCCGCTCCGCTTCCCTGTGCTCAGCGACCTGCCCGTGCTCGGCCCGCTGCTCTTTCGCCATGACCCGCTCGTCTATTGGGCCGTTATCCTCGTGCCGGTGTTGTGGTTCGTGCTCTACCGGACGCGCTGGGGCCTGACGTTACGCTCGGTGGGTGAGAACCCGGCGGCGGCAGATGCGCTGGGCGTCAATGTGGCGCAAGTGCGTTATCTGGCGGTGTTTTTCGGCGGCGTGCTGGCCGGTATCGGCGGGGCGTATCTCTCGGTGGCCTATGCCCCGGCCTGGATCGAGGGGATGACGGCCGGCGCCGGCTGGATCGTGATCGCGCTGACCATTTTTGCCATGTGGGACCCGCCGCGCGCACTCCTGGGGGCCTATCTGTTCGGCGGCGTGCGCGTCCTGCAGTTCCGGCTGCAGCCGCTGGGCATCTCACCCAACCTGTTGAACATGCTACCGTTCCTCCTCACGATCCTGGTGCTGCTGCTCAGTTCAGGGCAGGCCTTTCGGCGGCGCATCGGGGCGCCGGCGGCCCTGATGCAGGCCTATGCGCGCGAGGAGCGCTGAGGGCCCGCGGGGCTGCCCTATCGTCACTGCCGGCGTGAGGTGGCGTCACTCTCGTCGGCCACCGCCGGCCATCATCAACCCCAACTCTTCCGCCGTGGCCGTGTGGCCAGCCACCACGCCCACGATGCGGCCCTCGTCGACCACAGCGATACGGTCAGACAGGGCACGGATCTCGTCCAGGTCCTCGGAGATGAGCAGGATGGCGGCGCCTTCAGTGCGCTGCTCTAGCAACCGCTGATGGATATATTCGCTCGCGCCTATGTCCACGCCGCGCGTCGGCTGTGCCGCAATGATAATGGCGGGCCGGCGCGACAGCTCGCGGGCCAGGATCAGCTTCTGAATGTTGCCGCCCGACAGGTTTTTGAGCGGCGTCTCCAGGGAGGGCGTCTTGACGGCGAAGTCCTTGACCAGCTGGCCCGTGCGGGCGGCGATGGCCTTGAAATCCAGAAACCTGCGCTGTGAGTAGGGCGCGCTGCCATGGTCACGCAAGATCAGGTTCTCGGCGACGGTGAAGTCTTTGATCGCGCCGGTGCGCATCCGCTCCTCAGGGATGTAGGCCTGTCCGGCGCTGATGCGCGCAGCGGGGGGCAGGTGCGTAACATCCTGTCCGTTGAGTAGGACGCGTCCCTGCCGCGCCGGGCGCAGCCCGGCCAGCACCTCTGCCAGCTCGCGCTGCCCGTTGCCCGAGACGCCGGCCAGTCCGACGATTTCGCCGGCAGGCACCTCCAGCGAGATGTCCCGCAGGGCGTCGCTGCCCCGGTCGCCCTTCGCGTACAAATCCTGAATCTGCAAGCGCGCTTCGCCGGGGTTGGCCGGCGGGCGCTCGTACTGCAACAACACCGGGCGGCCCACCATCAGCCGCGCCAGTTCGGCCTTCGTCATCTGTGCCGTCGGGTGTGTGCCCACCACGCGACCATCGCGCAGCACCGTCACCCGCTGGCTGATCGCCAGCACTTCGTGCAGCTTGTGCGAGATGAAGATCAACGTGTGGCCGTCCGCTGCCATCTGGCGTAGCGTCGCGAACAGGTCCTCCACCTCCTGCGGCGTGAGCACGGCGGTCGGCTCATCCAGGATCAGGAGCGCCGCGCCACGATACAGGGCTTTGATGATCTCGACGCGTTGCTGCTCGCCCACGGCCAGTTGCCAGACATAGGCGTTCGGGTCCACCTTCAATCCGTAACGCGCGGATAGGTCGCGGACACGGAGCGCCACGCGCTCCAGATCCAGCTGTGGCTCACGCGTCGAGCGCTGGCCGAGGGCGACGTTCTCGGCCACCGTCAACGAGGTCACCAGCATAAAATGTTGATGGATCATGCCCACGCCAGCACAGATGGCATCCGCCGGCGAGCGAAAGGTCTGGGGCTGGCCGTTGATGAGAATCTGGCCCTCGTCCGGGTGATACAAGCCATAGAGCTGTCGCATGAGCGTGCTCTTGCCGGCGCCGTTCTCACCGAGCAGCGCGTGAATTTCCCCGGCGTGCGCGTCGAAGTTGACGTGATCGTTCGCCAGCACGCCGGGGAAACGCTTGACGATGCCGAGCATCTTCACTTCCGTGATGCGGGCCTGTTTGTTAGCAGGGGAGGTCGGAGTCATGGACGCTCCGGCCGCCTCGCGTGCAACGGCGGCTTGCGCGCGTCGCACGCGAGGGGGGCGAGGGTCAGGGTTCAGTCATGCCCGTGGACGAACGAGGTATCGTTAAGGCAGCGGCTTTACGGTCCCGTCGGTGATTCCGCAGCAGCCAGCCGGGCAGGGGGAGATAGAGTGCGATTGCGGTCGCCAGCAGTGCGCCGACGAGCAGTTGCCCCTCGCCGCCGATGTTGATGACGCCGCCACGAAAGGCGATGACGATGCCGAGGCCCACCAGCAACAGCGGCGTGGCCTTCACCAGGGTCTGCGTGATGCCGGAGACGCTGCCCACTGCGCCCTCCACCAGCGAGCGATACGCGGCCAGCGGGTCGGCCCCGAGCGCCAGCAGCATCCCCGCGCCAATGACCAGCGCCAGCGCCACCGCGGCCACGGGCAACAGCGCCTCCGCGCCGCCGTCCACGAAACGCTTGAGCTGAAGCCGCGCGCGCTGATCGAGCGACGGGGCCGCGGTAGAGGGAGTAGGTTGCGCCATAGAGATTTGCAGACAACGGCGCGGCGACCGCGCCACGCTAAAGCCTCAGACGACCTCGCGCTCGCCGCGCACCAGCGCCAGTTTGAGCTTATCCTGATCCACCGGCGTCTTGAGCACGCGCACGCCGCAGGCGTTGTAGATGGCGTTGGTGATGGCCGGCATGGTCGGGATGCTGGCGATTTCGCCGACGCCCTTGGCGCCGTACGGGCCGTCGCTGGCTTCCGCCTCGACGATGAACGATGTAATCTTTGGCGTGTGCCTGATGCTCGGCATCTTGTAACGCGCCAGATAATCGGTCACCACATAACCGTCCTCGACGATGAACTCTTCGGTGATGGCCCCGCCTAGGCCCATAATCATGCCGCCCTCGATCTGCCCTTGCAGCGCCAACGGGTTGATGGCGCGCCCGATGTCGTGAGCGGCCACCAGTTGCAGCACCTTCACTTCGCCGGTGTCCAGGTCTACCTCCACTTCGGCGGCCTGCGCGGCGAACGAGAAGGCAAAGTGCATATCGCCGGGCTTGCCATCTTCGGCAAGTACGCCGAGCGGCTGCGTCTTGGGCGCCCAATATTCGTAGGTGGCTTTTGGCTCCAGGCCCTGGCGCTTCATGATCTCGGCGACCTCACCCAGTGGGATAGCCTGGCCGTTGACGTGCGCCAGACCTTCCTCGAAGCGGACCTGGTCGGGCGGCCTATCGTGCAATTCGGCCAGCGTGGTCGTGATGACCCGGCGCAACGTTTGAGCCGCCAGCCGCGCGGCGTTGCCGGTGACGAAGGTCTGGCGCGAGGCCGTCGTCGGCCCGCCGTCCGGCGTGCGGTCGGTATCCGAGAGCAGCACGCGAACGCGCGGGTAGGGCAGGGCGAGTTCCTCGGCCACAATGGCGGCCAGCACACCCACCAACCCCTGCCCGATCTCCGCCGCGCTGGTGCGCACTTCCGCCGTGCCGTCGGTATACAGCTCCACCTCCGCCGATGATTTGTCCGGCGCGCCGCCGCCCAGGCCGGTGTTTTTGTAGCCCATAGCCACGCCCCAGGCGCGGCGCTTTCGGTCGGTGGTCGGCGGCTGACGGTCGGCCATCTGCCGCCTGACCTCAGCCGCCACCAGTTCCAGGCACTGTTCCGCCCCCACGCTTTCCCTGAGCAGCTGGCCGGTGTTGGTCACGCTGCCCACCCGCAGCAGGTTCTTGCGCCGCAGTTCAATGGCGTCCATCCCCAGCTTTTCGGCCAGCATGTCCAGGATGGACTCGATGGCGAAGGCCGATTGCGTGACGCCGAAGCCGCGGAATGCGCCTGCCGGCGGGTTGTTGGTGTACATCGCGTAGCAATCGGCCTTGACGTGCGGGACCTCATAGGGGCCGGCGGAGTGTGTCGTTGCGCGCGTCATCACTTTCTCGCCCAGCGAGGCGTATGCGCCGCTGTCGCCGTACAGTTCGGTCTCGACGGCGGTGAGTGCGCCGTCCCGCTTTGCGCCGATCTTGACCCGGATGATGGTGGCGTGGCGCTTGGGGTGGAAGAGCAGCGATTCGTGTCGGTCGTAGAGCATCTTCACCGGGCGGCCCGTCGCCTTTGCCAACAGCGCCACGTGGATCTGTCCGGCGATGTCTTCCTTGCCGCCGAACCCGCCGCCGATGAGCGCGCCGATGATGCGCACCTGATCATCCGGCACGCCCAGGCAGCGCGCGACCTGGCTGCGATCTTGATATGGAATCTGCGAGCCAACGATGATTTCCACCCGCCCGTCCTCGGCGATGCGCCCGATGGCACACTCCGGCTCGAGAAAGGCGTGCTCGTAGAACGGCGTATAAAACGTCTTCTCCAAAATTACGTCGGCCTCGGCGAAGCCCTGTGCCACGTCACCTTTGCGGACTTTGATATGTTTGAGCAAGTTGCCGGACTCCATCACGAGCGGTGCGTCCGGCTGGCGGGCCTGCACCGGGTCGGCGACGACGGGCAGCGGCTCGTACTCGACCTCGATCAGGTCGAGGGCCTGCGTGGCGATTTCGCGCGTGTCTGCCGCAACGATGGCCACCGGGTCGCCGATGTAGCGCACCTTCTCGTACGCCAGCGCGGGCCAATCGGGAATGACCAGGCCGTGGTTCTTCCGGCCGGGGATGTCGTCGGCGGTCAGCACGGCGTGGACACCGGGCAGCGCCTTTGCCCTGCTGGTGTCAATCCGCAGAATGCGCGCGTGCGGGTACTTCGCCCGCAGGGTGCGCGCGTGCAGCATATTCGGGAAGGTGTAGTCATCCGTGTACTTCGCTGCGCCGGTCACCTTCTCCACCGCGTCCGGTCGCGGCAGCGGCTGGCCGATGAACTTGAGAGGGGCTTTGGTCTCGGGCAAGGGAGGCAGAAAAGTCGTTGACGGCTGCAGGTTGAAGGTTGAAGATTGTGTGAAATTGGCTTCTTCCTTCCTCCTTCTTCCTTCTGCTCTCACTACTTTGGCCGCCGACTGAATCGCGTGCAGGATGAAGCTGTAGCCGGCGCAGCGGCAATAAGTGTCCTTCAACGCCACCTTGATGTCGCGTTCGCTCGGCTCGGGGATGCGGTCGAGCAACGCTTTGGCAGTCATGATCAGCCCGGGGATGCAGAAGCCGCATTGCGGCGCGCCGCCCTCGGCGAAGGCGCGCTGGAGTGGGTGGAGATTGGAGCGGGGCGATTGGGGACTGGAGATTGAATCTCTCATCTCCAATCGCCAATCATCGGCCAGCCCCTCAATCGTCAGCACTTCGGCGCCCTGGGCCTTGAGCGCCGGATAGATACAGGAGACAACGGGCGTGCCGTTCACCAGCACCGTACAGATGCCGCACTCGGCCTCGTTGCAACCGATCTTCGTGCCGGTGAGGCCCAGCCGATCGCGCAGCACATCGGCCAGGTACTCGTTCTCTCGAACTTCAACCCGGGCCGGGCGATGATTGACGGTGAAGCTTAGAGTTGCCATAGCCGGCCTCCTGTCAACGACTACGATAAACGCTCCGGTGCATCGCGGCGGCGGCCGTCTGCCGCACTGGCGCTGAGAGCTTCATCCCTCCCCCACACCTTCAGGCTCGACCACCCCTGTGATGGCGCGGTTGACGGCCAGCGGCAACGCGCGCTCCACCAGCGGCAGGATCAGTTCGCGGCGATAATCGGCGGTGGCGCGGTGCGGGCTGGTTCGCAGATGCGCTTCCTGAAGGATCAGGTCGGCGATTTGCGGCAGGACAGCGGGGTGAAGGGGAATGCCGGACAGGTAGGCCTCAGCGCGCTCGGCCCGCAGTGGCACAGGTCCGGCCGGACCCAGCACAATCCGCGCGGCATCCACCACAGCGCCGGTAACGCGCACCCACACGGCCAATCCCAGGATTGGTAGCGCCACGCCCTGGGGCCGCATGATGCGCTTGAAGGCCGTGGCCTCGCCCGGCCCGGTCGGGCGGAAACGGAACTGCACGATCAGCTCGCGGGATTGGTCCACCGCAGATTGGCCGGGGCCTTTGAAGAGGGTCGGGATGGGGCGCCACTCGCGGATGACGGTAGGTGGCCGATCGCCGTTCATGGTCGCGATCTCCGCTTCGGCGTCCAGCGCCACCAGCGAGAGCGTGCCGTCGCCGGCGGGCAGCGCGTGCGCGACGTTCCCGCCGATCGTCGCCACATTGCGCACCTGCGGCCCGCCGATTACGCCGCAGGATTCGACCAGGCAGGTCGCTTTTTGGGCGAGCAAAAAAGACTCGGTAATTGTGGTGTGGGTGACGCCCGCGCCGACGTAGAGGTAGCCATCGGCCTCGCGGATAGCGGTCATCTCCGGGATGCGGGTGATGTCCACCAGCGCGGCTATTGGAGGTTTGCGGCCCTGTTGAAGTTCGAGGAGGAGGTCGGTGCCGCCGGCCACCACGCGCGCCTCGCCGCCATAGGCGTGCAGATTCGCGAGCGCTTCACTCACCGTCAAGGGGAGGTGATAGTGCTTCCAGAGCGGCATCGCCGGACCTCCGAAGAAATCGTGCAACGGCCTGGCGGCACTTTTCGATGGACAGGGGAGTCCAACGCCGTCTCAGGAACAAATCGAGAACGACCACCCGACCGGGGGAAAGGATGAAGTGATTTTACTACCCCCCCCAGTCAAGCGAGCAATGGACGAATGTCACCTCACTTTCCTAAAAGCGCCATTTGTGCCTCTGGCCCAAAAGGCGTATACTGACCCCGTCCAGCGTTGAACCCGCTTCGTCCTGGCGAGATCCCTTTATGCCCCCACCACTCGGCTATCGCTGCTCCCTGTGCGGCGCTGAATACGCGCTCGGCCAGGTTGACTACATCTGCCCAAAGCATGGCGACAGCGGCAATCTGGATGTGGTGCTGGACTATGCGGCTATCAAGCGCCAGGCTTCGCCGGTGTCCATCGGCGCCTGGCGCGACCCGTCGCTGTGGCGCTATCATCCGTTGCTGCCCGTGGCGGACCCGGGCGCTCACGGCACACCGTTGCGCGCCGCCGGCGGCACACCGCTGTATCGCGCCGAGCGCCTGGCCTCTGACCTTGGGCTGAAGCATGTCTTTTTGAAGGACGATGGCCGTAACCCGACCGCCTCCTTCAAAGACCGCGCTTCGGCGATCGTGGTCGCCCGCGCGTTGGAGCTGGGGGTGCGGACGGTGACCACAGCCTCCTCCGGCAATGCCGCCGCCGCGCTGGCGGGGATGGCCGCCTCGGTGGGGCTGCCGACGGTCATCTTCGTGCCGCACACCGCGCCGCCGGCCAAGGTTGCTCAACTGCTGATGTTCGGCGCGCAGGTGTTCCTGGTGCAGGGCACTTACGACGACGCCTTCGACCTCACGCTGCAAGCGGCGCGCGAGTTCGGCTGGTATTGCCGCAACACCGGCTACAATCCCTTTACCGCCGAGGGCAAGAAGACCGCCGCCTTCGAGATCGCCGAGCAATTTACCCAAATCTCTAATCGCCCATCTCCGATCTCGAAGTGGCTCGTCCCCGATTGGCTCTTCGTCCCCGTTGGCGACGGCAATATCATCTCCGGCATCCACAAAGGCTTCAAGGATTTGCTGGCCCTCGACTGGATCGAGCGACTACCCCGGATCGTCGGCGTGCAGGCTGCCGGCTCATCCGCCGTTTATGAAGCCTGGGCGCGTGGCGACGAGGACATCCGCGCCTGCCCGGCGGAAACCGTCGCCGACAGCATCTCCGTCGGCCTGCCGCGCGACGGGGTGCGGGCCGTGCGCGCCGCGCGCGAGACGGGCGGCCGCTACCTCACCGTCAGCGACGCGGAGATTCTGGATGGGATGCGGTTGCTGGCCCGGCGCGCGGCAGTGTTCGCCGAGCCGGCGGCAGCTACCGCTTACGCCGGCCTCGCCAAAGCGGCCGGCGCGGGCTTGATCGGCGCCAACGAATCGGTCGTCGTCGTCATTACGGGCAACGGCCTGAAAGATGTCAAGAGCGCGCTGCAAGCGGCGGGCGAGGCGACCCCGGTCGCGCCCTCGCTGGCGGCGTTAAGAGATAAACTGGCCCAGCCGGCGCTGGCGGATCAGGTGTAGAATTCATCATCCCGGTCACGCGGTCGTTCTTCGCCGCTGGCGGCGCGCAGCAGAGCTGGCGGCGCGCAGCAGAGCTGGCGGCGCGCAGCAGAGCTGGCGGAGACGGCGTCGGGCTTCCCGGCCCGTCGAAAAGTGCCACGGACCATTCGCTGGAGAATGGACTGTGCCGCTCTGGGACACGCCCCCATCCCATCATCACGCATCACCTGCCAACAACGGATGGGCCGGCGAAGGCACTGCCTTCGCCGGCCCGGTGTCGCCACCCCCTGCTCACGGTCCGACAACGGCTAGGCCGGACTGATGGCGCGCGCCGTCCAATCCGTCTACGCCGTTGCCGACCGCAGCCTATGTCGCAAGCCATACTCGGCCCCACCTTCGAAGAGATGCTCCACCCGAATACCATTGACCCTGCCATCCGGCAGAAAGCGGTAAAGGCGCTCACGGAGGCGCCGCTCGATCCCATCAACCTCTACAACATCACCTGGCGCGGTGCCGACAACCGCATCAAGTACGAAGTGTTGCCGCGGGAGCTGACGGGCGTGGACGCTCCCATCGTCGTGCTTTACGGGCGCGACTTCCCGACCGGCGCGCACAAGGTTGGCGCAGCCTACTCGGTGCTGGCGGAGGAAGTGGTCTTTGGACGGGTGGATGTGAACGTACATACCGTCGTCTGGCCGAGCACCGGCAACTACGGCATCGGCGGCGCCTGGGTGGGGGGGCGCGTCGGCGCAAAGTCCATCGTCGTCCTGCCGGAGGGCATGAGCCGGGAGCGCTTTGAGAAGATCGAGAGCTATGGTGCGCAGGTGATCAAGACGGTCGGCGTAGAGTCCAACGTCAAGGAAATCTACGACAAGACCTGGGAGCTGCGCCGTGACCCGAACATCCGCATCCTGAACCAGTTCGAGGTGATGGGCAACTATCGCTTCCACTATCACGTCACCGGTAACACTATTGTGGAGCTGGCCGAGACGCTCCGGGCGGAGGGCGTAGGCGACGGCTCGATTGCGGCCTACTGCTCGGCTATGGGCAGCGCCGGCACCATCGCCGCCGGCGACCGCCTCAAGCAGGTCTGGGCCGATTGCCGCATCGTCGGCCTCGAGCCCATTCAGTGCCCGACGCTGTATCACAACGGCTACGGCGGCCACGACATCCAGGGCATCGGCGACAAGCACGTGACATGGATCCACAACGTCTTGAACATGGACGCGATCATGTGCCTGGACGACATCGAGTGCAAAAAGGGCTTGCAGGTATTGACCGATGAGGCCGGGCAGGCGGCGCTGACGCAGCGCTACGGCCTGCCAGCGGAGAAGGTGCGCCGGCTTTCGACCATCTTCGGCATCAGCGGCGTGTGCAACGTGCTGGGCGCCATCAAGACCGCCAAGCATTACCGGTTCGGCAAGGACGACGTCATCGTCACTATCTGCACCGACGCCATTGACCGCTATCATTCGGTGATGGCGGAGATGGCGCGACGCTACGGCGCCATTGACGAGGTGCGCGCCGCGGTCTACGTCGAGAGCATCTTCCATGGGCAGAAGACGGACTGGATCAAGGACGGCACGCCCGACCTGCGCCAGCAATGGCACAACCTCAAGTACTTCACGTGGGTCGAGCAGCAGGGCAAAACCGTGGAGGAACTCGACGCCCAGCGAGACCCGGAGTGGTGGCTCAGGCATCAGCAGCTCGTTCCCGAAATGGATAAGCGGATCAAAGCGGCTCGCTGAATAATTCATGGCTGGTAGCTGGTTGCCAGTTGCTGGCTGCCGATGACCGAGGAGGCTCCCATGACACTAAACCGCGTCGCTCTTTACCTCCAGGATGCCCATTCTCTGCAGGAGGGCATCAAATATGTCCAATATGCCGAGCGCAAGGGTTTCGAGGCCGTCTGGCAGGCTGAGAGCCGTCTGGTGCGCGACGCCATCGTGCCGATGGCCGCCTTCGCCGCGACCACGACCCGCATCAAAGTCGGCTCCGGCGTCATCAACAACTGGACGCGCAACATCGGCCTGCTGGCCGCAACCTTCCTCACCCTCGATGACCTGGCGCCCAACCGCATCATCTGCGGCATCGGCGCGTGGTGGGACCCGCTGGCGAAGAACGTCGGCATCGAGCGCCGCAAGCCGCTGACGGCGATGCGCGAGACGGTGGAGGTGATGCGCCGCCTGCTGCGGCTGGAGAACGTTACCTTCCAGGGCGAGTTTCACAAGGTCACCGGCATCGAGCTGGACGTGGTGCATGGCCGGCGCGAGCCGCGCCATGTGCCCATCTACATCGGGGCAACCGGCGATCAGATGATGGAACTGACGGGCGAGATCGCCGACGGCGCCGTGCTCAATTACTGCGTGCCCCCGGAGTACAACGATAGGGCGCTGGAGCTATTGGACAAAGGCGCCAAGAAAGCGGGCCGGCGGGTGGAAGATATTGACCGGCCGCAGCTGGTGGTCTGCGCCGTGGACCACGACCGCCAGAAAGCCATCGAGGCGGCCAAGATGCTGCTCACACAATATCTGGCCCAGCAGCCGCACATCGCCAAGGCCTCCGGCGTCAGCGATGAGATCGTCAAGCGGGTGCAGTCCATCCTCGGCTGGCCGGCGACCAAAGAACAGGTTCATGAGGCGATGCAGTTCGTGCCCGACGAGTTCGTGCTGAAGATTTCGGCCACCGGCACGCCGGAGGAGGCGCGCGCCAAAGTGCAGGAGTACATCCAGCGCGGCTGTACCTGCCCTATCCTGTACCCGATGGCCGACCCTTACTTGATGATTGACACCTTTGCCGTCAACTAAACCCGACACGGGTCAACCCAGATACACACGGAAAAAGCCCGGTTCGCCGGCAGTGTCTGCGTGCTCATTCATGTCCGTTCGCAGTGAAAGAAAGCCATGACTTCCCAGGTTGCTGAAATCAAATCCCGCGTCGCTGCCCAACGCGACCAGATCCTCCAGTTCCTGCGCGACATCTGCGCCATCCCCTCCCTGGACTCACAGATCGGCCCGGTGGGCGAGCGCATTCAGCAGGAGATGCGCTGGCTTAACTTCGACGAAGTCCGCTTCGACAAGATGGGCAACACGCTGGGCCGCATTGGCGACGGGCCGAAGGTGCTGGTTTACGATTCGCATATTGATACCGTCGGCATCGGCGACCGCGACGATTGGGAATGGGACCCGTTCCGGGGCAAGATCAAAAATGGACGGCTGTATGCGCGCGGTGCGTGCGACGAGAAAGGCAGCACGCCGGGCATGATCTACGGCCTGGCGCTGGCGCGCGACCTGGGCCTGCTCGACGGGTGGACGGTGTACTATCAGGGCAATATGGAAGAGTGGTGCGATGGCCTGGCGCCCCATTGCTTCGTCAAGGTAGACCCGCAGATCCGGCCGGAAGCAGTCGTGATCGGCGAGCCGACGAAGATGTGCGTCTACCGCGGGCACAAGGGACGCATCGAGCTCAAGGTCACGGCCTGCGGCAAGTCGGCCCATGCCGCCTCGCACCAACTCGGCGACAACGCGGTCTACAAGATGATGAACATCATCGCCAACATCCGCGAGCTGGATCGCCGTCTGCGCCTCGGCCTGGGCTACGACACGCTGCTCGGCCGGCCCTCCATCGCCGTGACCGACGCCTCCGCGCAGACGGCCTCGATCAACGCCGTGCCCGACCAGTTCACCATCTACATTGACCGTCGCATCACGCTGACCGAAACCCGCGAACACGCCATCGCCCAATTGCGCGGCCTGATCCCCGATTACCTGCAGGAAGAGATCGTGGTCGAGGAGCTGTTCTACGACACGCCAAGCTACACCGGCTTCGTCCTTCCCGTGGATAAGTATTTCCCGGCCTGGGCCTTCGACGAGGCGCACCCCGTGGTCCGGGCCGGCCAGCGCACCGTCCAGGCGTTGTGGGGCGAGACGCGCCCACTGGGCACGTGGAACTTTTCCACCAACGGCACCTATTGGGCGGGCAAGGCCCACATCCCGGCCATCGGCTTCGGGCCGGGCGACGAAGCCACGGCGCACACGATGGAGGAGCACGTTCCGCTGAACGAGGTCGTCCAGGCGACGGAGTTTTATGCTTTGTTCCCAAGCATGTTGCAGGAGTTGTGAGCGCGCCGGCGCCTGCCGTTCGCCGCTGACAGCCGCCTGCGACGGCCTGGAACCAAAAGGAGTCGGACATGCGTAGTTTCTTAGGGCGTGACATCCTCTCGCTCAAAGATTTCGAGCGGCAGGAATTCTTCCGGGTCTTTGAGGTGGCCCAGCAACTGGAGCCAATTGCGCGCAGCCGGCGCAACAGTGACCTGCTCAAAGACAAGACCCTGGTGACCGCCTTTTACCAGCCGAGCACGCGCACCCGGCTGGCGCACGAGGCCGCCATGCACCGGCTGGGCGGGCACGTTACCGGCTTCGCCGATCCGAAGATGACGCGCGCCGGCGACTTCTACCAGGAGTCGATCAAGGACACGGTGAAAATGCTGGAGTTCTACGGCGACGTGATCGTGATGCGCCACTTCCAGCAGGGCGCGCCGCACGAAGCCGCCCGCTGGGCCAGCATCCCGATCATCAACGGCGGCGACGGCTGGGGCGAGCACCCGACCCAGATCCTCACCGACTTGTACACCGTGCTGCGCGAGAAGGGCCGGATTGACGGTCTGCGCTGGCTGGCCGTCGGCGATATGCGCATGCGTACGATGCACTCGCTGGGCTATGCACTGACGCAGTTCGATTGCCCGATCACCTTCGTCGCGCCGCCCGACATGGGGCTGACGGATGAGTTCAAGGCCGAACTCAAACATTACAGCCTGAATTTCAACGAGGCCGAGCACGTGGAGCAGGTCATCGCCCAGGCAGATGTGATCCTGGTGGAGCCGGTGGTGCAGCCGGACTATACCAAGTCGCGCGACGAACGCTCCGGCAAGGAGGTGGGCCTGACGCCGGCCAATTACAAGATCACGCGCGAATTGCTCGAAACGAAAGCCAAGTCGGACGCCATCCTGCTGCACTCGCTGCCGCGCATGGACGAAATCCCGACCGACGTAGACATCACCCGCTGGTCACGCTACTGGCAGGAGGCCTTCAACGGTGTGGTGATGCGCATGGCGCTGCTGGCGCTGGTGCTCGGCGCGATGGAATAAGAACCCATCTCTAAACCGAGGGCCTGGCGAAGGCAATGCCTTCGCCAGACCCGGATCAAACCGCCACGGTGACGTTTAGAGATAAGCTCTAAATCTCAGCCTGAACAGGAGACCCTTATATGCAGACTCATCTTCGCGGCCGCGACCTGATCGGCGACCTGGACTTCAGTAAGGAAGAAGTCGAGACCGTCCTGGAAGTGGCCTGGGACCTCAAGCGCAAGCGCGCGCTCGGCGAGCCGCACCCCTACCTGCGCGACAAGGTGCTGGCGATGCTGTTCTTCTTCTCGTCCACGCGCACGCGTGGCTCGTTCGAGGCCGGTATGGCCCAGCTCGGCGGGCACGCTGCCTTCATCGAGTCCAAGACCACCCAGATCGCGCACGGCGACACCCCGAAAGAGATCGGCGAGATCTTCGGGCGCTACTTCGACGGCATCGCCATCCGCCACGTGGATTGGGGGATCGGCAACGGTTACCTGAACGCCGTAGCCAAACACTCGCGCGCGCCGGTGCTCAACATGCAGTGCGACATCTACCACCCGTTCCAGTGCCTGGCCGATCTGATGACGATCATGGAGAAGAAGGGCCGCGACCTGCGCCGCAAGCGCGTTGTCGTCTCCTGGGCCTATGCGGCTTCTTATCAGAAGCCGATCTCCGTGCCGCAGTCGCTGATCCTGCAGTTGCCCCGCTTCGGCGCGGACGTGGTGCTCTCGCACCCGCCCGAGTTCAAGCTGATGCCCGACCTGGTGGACGAGGCCCGCGCCTTGGCGCGCAAGCACGGCACCGGCTTCGACCTGGTCGAAGACATGGGCGCCGGCTTCCGGGACGCCGATGTCGTCTATGCCAAGAGCTGGGGCGCGCTGCTCACCACCACCGATCAGGAAGAGGGCGCGCGTCTCATCAAGAAGTACGAGGCGTGGATCACCGACGAGGCCAAGATGAAACAGGCCAAGCCGGACGCCATTTATATGCACCCGTTGCCGGCAGACCGCAACGTCGAGGTCACCGACGCAGTGATTGACGGCGTGCAGAGCGCCGTCTACGATCAGGCCGAGAACCGCCTGCACACACAAAAGGCAGTGATGGCGCTCACCATGAGTTGACGCGGGACGACCGACGGCTGATCGCTCGGAAAGCGGTCGGCCGTCGGCGGCCAGCCGTCTCAGGCAAAGCTCCCATGAACAAAGTCGCAGTCGTCGCCATCGGCGGCAATTCGCTCATCAAAGATCCGCGGCATCAAACGGTCGAAGACCAGTACCAGGCCGCCAAGGAAACCACTTACCACATCGCCGATATGATCGAGGCCGGCTGGGATGTGGCCATCGGCCACGGCAACGGGCCGCAGGTCGGCTTCATCCTTCGCCGCTCGGAAATCGCGGCCAAGGTCGAGGGCATGCATGAGGTGCCGCTCGATGTCTGCGGCGCGGACAGCCAGGGCGCCATCGGCTACGCCTTGCAGCAGACGTTGCAAAACGAGCTTTACCGGCGCGGCATCAAGAAGAACGTCGCCACCATCATCACGCAGGTGCTGGTGGATCGGAACGACGAGGCCTTCAAGAAGCCGAGCAAGCCCATCGGCGGCTTCATGGACGAGGCCGAGGCCAGACGCCGCGAGCGTGAGCTGGGCTGGAGTGTGGTCGAGGATGCCGGGCGTGGCTGGCGACGCGTGGTCGCTTCACCCCTGCCAAAGGAAGTGGTTGAGCTGGACACGGTCAAGACGCTGCTCAACGCCGGCGTCGTCGTCATCACCGTCGGCGGCGGCGGAATCCCGGTGGTGGACGACGGCCAGGGCAACTACATCGGTACAGCAGCCGTGATTGACAAGGACTTCGCCAGCAGCTTGCTCGCGCGTGAGATCAAGGCCGACCTGTTCCTGATCTCCACCGCCGTCGAAAAGGTCGCGCTCAACTTCGGCAAGCCGGATCAGAAGTGGCTCGACCGGATCACGCTGGCCGAAGCCAAGCAGTATCTGGCGGAGGGCACGCACTTCGCCAAAGGCTCGATGGCGCCGAAGATTCAGGCCATCATCTGGTATCTCGAGGCTGGCGGCAAGCAGGCGCTCATCACCAACCCGGAGAATATCGGCCGCGCCCTCAGGGGCGAGACCGGCACCTGGATCACGCCGTGAGCGTCCGCCGCGAGCGGAAGCGGAGACGTCATGCTGATCACCAATGCTCATCTGATCACCTGGGGCGACCCGAACCGAATCCTCGAAGGACATGCCGTGTACGTGGAAGGCGACCGCTTGGTCGAGATCGGGCCGGATGCTGTGCTGCGGGCGAAGTACCCGCAGGCCGCGCGGCTCGACGCGCGCGGCCAGTACGTCATGCCCGGCAACCTCTGCGCGCACACGCACTTCTACGGCGCATTCGCGCGCGGCATGGCCATTCCCGGCGACCCGCCCAAGGACTTTCCCGAGATCCTCGAGCGCCTGTGGTGGAAACTGGACAAGGCGCTGACGCTGGAAGATGTGCGCTATTCTGCGCTGGTCTGTCTGGTGGATGCGGTGAAGCATGGCACGACGACGCTGATTGACCATCACGCCTCGCCCAACGCCATTGACGGCTCGCTCGACGTGATCGCCGAGGCGGTTGGGCAGGCCGGCCTGCGCGCCTGCCTGTGCTACGAAGTCACCGACCGCGACGGGCCGGAGCGGATGCGGGCCGGCATCGCCGAAAACGTTCGCTTCATCAAAGCGCAAATCTCCAGTCCTAAAGCGCAAATCGCCGCTACCTTCGGCCTGCACGCCTCGCTCACGCTGTCGGACAGATCGCTGGAGGCCTGCCGCGCCGCGCACGATGGCGGCTTCCACATCCATGTCGCTGAGCACGAGGCCGACGAGTACGATAGCCTGAAGAAAAGCAACACCCGCGTCGTAGATCGCCTGAGTCGGCTGGGGATCCTCGGCCCGCGAACCATCACGGCGCACTGCGTTCATGTTGATCTCCGCGAGGCCGAGTTGCTAAAGGAGAGCGGCACGTGGGTGACGCACCAGCCGCGCTCGAACATGAACAACGCCGTGGGCGCCGCGGACATCGAAGGGCTGCTGCGCCTGGGCGTGAGAGTCTGCCTGGGCAATGATGGCTTCTCCAACGCCATGTGGGAGGAGTGGAAAGCCGCCTACCTGTTGCCTAAGGTCTGGCATCGCGATCCGCGACGGGCGGGGGGCTATACCATCATCGAGATGGCCGTACAGAACAATGCCGCGCTGGCCGGGGTCTTTTTCCCGCAGGCGCCGCTCGGTGTGCTGGCGCCCGGCGCATTCGCCGATCTTATCTTCGTAGACTATCATCCGACCACACCGTTGACCGCCGCTAACCTGCCCTGGCATATCCTGTTCGGCTTCGAGCCGTCGGCGGTGACCACGACCATCTGCGGCGGCAGGGTGCTCATGAAGGACCGTCAACTGCTCACGCTGGATGAGGCTGCCATCACCGCCAGGAGCCGCGAGCTGGCGCGGAAATGTTGGGAGCGATACGCGACTTGACCGACCACTGAAGCATTGCGAACGCTGATTTCACCGAGGGTTTTGGCGGGCCAAACGCCCGCGTCAGGCAACGGCATTGCGTTGCCCATCCGAAGCATATGTGGCATTCCTACTACACCGTTCGTACGCTCGAGGAAGCGCTGGCGCTGCTGGCGCAACACCGCGAGAAGGCGCGCATCGTCGCCGGCGCAACCGACCTGCTGCTCGAGTTGGAGCGCGGCGTGCGGCGCGGCGTCGAGACGTTGATTGACATCTCGCGCGTGCCGGACGCCGACGCGATTACGCTGGACGCGGCGGGCTGGATCCACCTCGGCCCGCTGACGACGCATAACGATTGCGCCGCCTCCGAACTGATCCAGGCGCGCGCCTTGCCGCTGGCGCAGGCTTGCTGGGAGGTCGGCGCGCCGCAGATCCGCAACCGCGCCACCGTCGCCGGCAACCTGATCACGGCCTCGCCGGCCAACGACGCGATCACGCCGCTGATGGCGCTCGGGGCGGTGGTGGTGTTGACGTCTACGCGCGGCGAACGGCGCGTGCCGCTGGGTGAGTTCTATACCGGCGTGCGCCGGACGGTGATGGAGCCCGACGAGCTGCTGACCGAGATCGCCTTCCCGGCCTCTCGCGCCGACGAGCGCGGCCTGTTCCTCAAGCTGGCGCTGCGTCGGGCGCAGGCGATCTCCGTCGTCAATGTGGCAGTCGTCCTTCAGCGCGACGCGGCGGGAGAGATACAGCGCGCCCGCCTGGCGCTCGGCGCGGTGGCCCCGACGATTGTGCGGGCCACCGGCGCTGAGGCGTTCCTCGTCAACAAAACTCTCACGCCCGGTGTCATCGCGCAGGCAGGCGAACTGGCGCAGGCGGCGGCCCGGCCCATCAGCGACGTGCGTGGCCCGGCGGAGTACCGCGCCGAGATGGTGAAGGTGCTGACCATGCGCGCCCTGCGCACCATCGCCGCCGGCCAGGAGCGCGGGGCGCTGCCGGAGAGACCGATCGTGTTAGCGGACCGGCATGGTGACCGCGGACGGCGAACGGCAGACGGTGGTTTGTGGTCTGCGGTCGGCGGTCGTCCGATTTCCACCACCATCAATGGCCGTTCCTACACCATCACCGGCGCGAACGACAAGACGCTGCTGCAGCTGCTGCGCGAGGACTGCGGCCTGATCGGGACGAAGGAAGGCTGTGCCGAGGGCGAATGCGGCGCGTGCACGGTCTACCTCGACGGCGCAGCGGTGATGGCCTGCCTGGTCCCCGCGCCGCGCGCGCATGGGGCGGAGATCGTGACGGTGGAAGGGCTGGCGGCGAGGCTGCCGGACGGACAACCGCGGACGGCAGACGGCGGTCAATCGTCAACGGTCAATCGTCTTCACCCTTTGCAACAGGCCTTCATCGAAACCGGGGCAGTGCAGTGCGGCTATTGCACGCCGGGCTTCCTGATGGCCGGGGCCAAGCTGCTTGAAGAGCGCCCGCACCCGAACAAGAACGAAATCGAGCAGGCGTTTACCGGCAACCTGTGCCGCTGCACGGGCTACTACAAGATCCTGGCAGCGCTGGAGCGGGCAGCCGCGGCGCAGTGAGGGCGGTCAGCCGCAAACGTATTTTGGTAAAATGACGGATGGACGATGAGCATTGGTCATTCTCTCCCGCGCATTGACGCCCTGGGCAAAGTCACCGGCGCGACGCGCTACCCGGGCGATATTGATCTGCCCGGCCAGGCGTGGATGAAGATCTTGTTCGCCGGGCGGCCCCACGCACGAATTAAACGCCTGGATACGTCGAAGGCCGAAGCATCCCCGGGTGTCATCGCCGTGCTCACGGCCAGGGACGTGCCCAACAACGAATATGGCCTGATCATCCCCGACCAGCCCGTGCTGTGCGGCCCCGGCTCGGATAAGCCCGGCGCAGACGTGGTGCGCTTCGTCGGCGACCAGGTGGCGCTGGTGGTGGCGGAGACCGAGCAGGCGGCGGCCCGGGCGCGCGACCTGATCGAGATCGAGTGGGAGGATTTGCCCGTCATCACCGACCCGCGCGCGGCGCTGCAACCCGGCGCACCCCAGATCGTCCACAGCGCGCCCGGCAATATCTTCAAGCATTACCGCATCCGCAAGGGTGACGTCAATTCCGCCTGGGCCGAGTGTGCGGCCATCGTCGAGGACGAATATCACACGCCGATGCAGGAGCACGCCTACCTGCAGCCCGAGGCCGGGCTGGGCTACATTGATGACGAGGGGCGCGTCACCGTCGTGGTCGCCGGCCAGTGGGCGCACGAAGATCAGTTACAGATCGCCCACGCGCTCAACCTGCCGCCGGAGCGGGTGCGCGTGATCTACGCTGCCATCGGCGGCGCGTTCGGCGGGCGCGAGGATATGTCGGTGCAGATTGTGCTGGCCTTGGCGGCGCTCAAGCTCGGGCGGCCGGTCAAGATCATCTGGAGCCGCGAGGAGTCCATCATCGGCCACCACAAACGGCACCAGTATTTCATCAAGGCGAAGTGGGGGGCGCGGGCCGATGGCCGGCTGGTCGCCGCCGAGTGCGAATTGATATCCGATGCCGGCCCGTACGCCTACACGTCCACCAAAGTGCTCGGCAATACCACGCTGATGTGCACCGGCCCGTACGAGATTCCGCACGTCAAGGTAGAGGCCTATACCGTGGCGACCAATAACATACCGGCGGGCGCGTTCCGGGGCTTCGGCGGGCCGCAGGGCGCTTTCGTCGCCGAGATGCAGATGAACAAGCTGGCCGAGGCGCTCGGCCTAGACCCGGTCGCCATCCGCCTGAAGAATGTGCTGACCGATGACTCGCTCTGGTCGGTGCAGACCAAAGGGCCGGCGGGCGTCACCATCGGCAAGGTGGTGGAGCGCTGTGCGACGGAAGCGGGGTGGACGGCAGACAGCGGACGGCGCTCTTCGGCTGACGCTCAGGGCGCGTTCGGCGGTCAGCCGTCTGCGGTCTTACGCCGTGGCCGCGGCTTTGCCTGCGCCTTCAAGAATATCGGTTTCTCGTTCGGCGCGCCGGAGTCGTGCACGGCCACGGTCGAGCTGCGCGGCGCAGGTGAGATCGAGCAGGTCATCGTCTACCATGCCGGCGCGGATTGCGGGCAGGGTGCGCACACGGCCTTCGTACAAATGGCCGCGCAGGCAGTAGGCGTCTCGCCGGACAAGGTGACCCTGATTGCTTCGGACACCGCCACCAGCGGTAACTCCGGCAGCGCCTCCGCCTCGCGGATGACTTACATGGCTGGCAACTCGATCAGGGGCGCCGCCGAGGCCGCGCTGAAGAAGTGGCGAGACGAAGAGCGGCCCGCTAGAGCTACCTATGTTTACCGGCCGCCCAGGACCACGATGTTCGACCCGGAGACGGGCAAGGCCGAGCCGAACTTTGCCTACGGCTATGTGGCGCAGGCAGTCGAGGTGGAGGTGGATACCGAGACCGGCCAAGTGCGGCTGGTGGACGTGGTCTGCGCCAACGACGTGGGCCGCGCCATCAACCCGCAACAAATCGAGGGGCAGATCGAGGGCGGCGTCGTGCAGGCGATGGGTTATGCCATCCACGAAAACTTCATCATGCACGACGGCTATGTGCTCACGCGGTACCTCTCGACCTACCTGATCCCGACCGTGCGCGACGTGCCAGAGCGGGTGAAGTCCGTCATCCTCGAATACGCCGAGCCGAACGGGCCGTGGGGCGTGCGCGGCATGGCGGAGATGCCCTACCTGCCGCTGGCGCCCGCCATCGCCGCTGCCATCCACGACGCCACCGGCGTGTGGATCAACGCTTTCCCGTACACGCCCGATCGAGTCTTGCAGGCGCTCAAAGCAACGCCTCCCACCTCGCGCTTTGGAGTTTGAAGTTTGGGGTTTGAAGTTTGAATTTCGATGACCTCGTCGCTCCTCGTCCACAACGGCACGCTCGTCACCGCCGCCGGCACCTTCACCGCCGATGTGCTGATCCGTGGCGAGCGCATTGAGGCGATCGGCCACAACCTGCCGCCGGCCGCCGAGACGCTCGACGCTGGCGGCCTGCTCGTCTTCCCCGGCGGGGTGGATCCGCACGTCCACCTGCAATACCCGCAAGGCCCCAGCCGCGTCGTCTCGTCCGACGATTGGCTGACCGGCACCGTGGCGGCGGCCTGCGGCGGTACGACGACGGTGATTGACTTCGTCGAGGCGCGGCCCGAGGAGACCTGGCTGGAGGCGCTGGACAAGCGGCTGGCGCAGGCGCAATCCCAGGCAGTCATTGACTTTAGCTTTCACATGAGCTTCAACCGGACGGACGCGCGCAGCTTGGCGGAAGTGCGCCCCGTGCTGGATGCCGGCCTGACCAGCTTCAAAATCTACATGGCCTACGACGGCATCCGGCTGACCGATCCGGAAATGTTGGTGGCCATGGCGGCGCTGCGCGAACACGGCGGCCTGGCCATTGTGCACGCCGAGAACCACGCGCTGATCATGCACCTGGTCGAGCGGCAATTGGCGCAAGGGCACGTAGAGCCGCGCTGGCATCCACACACGCGCCCGGCCCTTGGCGAGGCGGAGGCCACCGAACGCATCCTCAGCTATGCGCGATTGTATGGCGTGCCGATCCACATCGTCCATGTCACCGCCGCCGTCGGCCTGGACGCCATCCGCCGCTACCGCGACAGCGGCGCCGTGACCGGCGAGGTGTGCACGCAACACTTGTTGCTGACGGAGGCGCTGTACGATCAGCCGGGCTTTGAGCCGGCGAAGTACAGCATGGCGCCGCCGCTGCGCTCGGTGGCGGACACGGAGGCGATGTGGGCCGGCCTGCGCGACGGCAGCCTGGATTTCGTGGTGACCGACCACTGTCCGTTCACGTTGGCGCAGAAGCGCGGCGAGCGGCGCACACCGGAGTTCCGCCGCCTACCATCCGGCACAATCCAAAACCCGCCGGAGCCGCCCTGGAGCGAGGGCCTGCCGTCGTTTAACCGCATCCCCGGCGGCGCGCCGGGCATCGAGACGCGCGTGCCGCTGCTCTATCATTTCGGCGTCAACGCCGGCCGGCTGTCGCTCAGCGAGTTCGTCGAGCTGAGCAGCACAGCGGCGGCCAGGCGTTACGGGCTGTATCCGCGCAAGGGCGCGCTGGCCCCCGGCGCGGACGCCGATCTGGTGCTGTTCGACCCGCAGCGCGAGGTGACCCTCACCGCGGAGCGTTTGCACCAAAACTGTGACTACACGCCGTATGAGGGAATGCAGGTCAAGGGCTGGCCCCGCACCGTGATCAGCCGCGGCGAGGTCATCGTGCGCGACGAGGTGTTTATCGGGCGGGAGGGGCGGGGGGAGTTTCTCAGGCGCGCGTGGCGGGCGAGTTTTGGCTAACGCGTCGGACTATAATCGGTTCGACTGGAGTCCCCATGCCTCTCCCTAAACACTTCCACCGTCCCGCCAACCCTGACGAACTACACGGCGGGCTGTGTCTCTCACCATGTGTCACTCCCCTAAACACTTCCACCGTCCCGCCAACCCTGACGAAGCCGCTGCCCTGCTACAACAGCCCGGGACCGTCTCGCTCGAACTCGGCCCGCGTGTGCCGTTGGACTCCTACGCCAACGCCGAAGCTGTCGTGGACCTGGGCCGGCTCGATCTCGATTACATCCGCGTTGACGACGATTCGATTCGGATTGGGCCGCTGACGCCGCTGCAGACGTTGGTTGAATCCGAGGTGATCCGCACGCACGCGCGCGGCCTGTTGGCGGAGGCCGCGCGCCTCGTCGCGCATCTGGGCCTGCGCCACGTGGCCACCCTTGGCGCGGCCTGGCGCGCAGCCGATGGCCCGCCCGAAGTGCGATTGGCCTTGCTCGTGCTGGACGCTGTGCCCGCGGCGGAGCCGTCGCCGTCTGACCGGAAGCTACCTCCGGCGCTGATCCTGCCACGCCGGCCCGGCCTGCGCGCGGCGCTAGTGCGCATCGCCCGCACACCGCGCGACGAGGCCATTGTGGCCGCCGCCGCGAGTTTGACCGTGCGCGACGGCGTGTGCCGCGAGGTGCGCCTGGCGCTGGCCGGCGCATGCCCGCAGCCGCGCCGCTTCGCCGAGGTGGAAGCCGTGCTCGAAGGTCAGGCCCCGACCGCCGCCGTCCTGCAGCGCGCCGCTGAAGCTGCTGTGGCTGCCGCCGATCCAATCGCCGACTATCGCGGCAGCGCCGAATACCGCCGTGCCATGGCCGGGGTGCTGGCGCGGCGGGTGGTGGAACAAGCGGTATAAGAGGCATCCGATGAACATCCACCTCACCCTCAATGGCCAACCCGCCACCCTCAATTGCGAACCGCATGAGACGCTGATGGCCGTGCTACGGCGCCACGGCTTGTGGAGCGTCAAGCACGGCTGCGAGACCGGCGAGTGCGGCGCCTGCTCGATCCTGCTCGACGGCCGGATCACGCCCACCTGCGTGCTGCTGGCGGCACAAGCTGAAGGTCGCGCCATCGTCACCGTCGAAGCACTCAACCCGACCCAAGCGTTGCATCCCATCCAGCAGGCCTTCGCCGAGAATGGCGCCATCCAGTGCGGTTACTGCACGCCGGCGATGGTGCTGGCCGCCAAGATGTTGCTCGACCGTAAGCCGAACCCGTCCGAGGCTGAAGTGCGCGAGGCGCTCAGCGCCGTGCTCTGTCGCTGCACCGGCTACGTCAAACCGGTGGAGGCCGTGTTGCGTGCGGCGGCGGTGTTGCGCGGCGAAAGCGTCCCGCCCATCGGCGGGGAGGCAGGGCTGCCGCTCGACTCCGTCTTCGGGCCGATGCGCGCCTCGCCCGAGCACGAGCCGCCGGATCGCGGCGGCACGGTGCTGACGAAGCCGCAGGTCGTCGTCTTCCCCACGCTCGACACACAGATCACGACCGAGGTGGTGGGCAAGCCGGAGATGAAGGTGGACGCCGGTAAGCTGGTCAAGGGTAAGCCTGTCTTCACCGACGACATTCACCTGCCGGGGATGCTGCACGCGGCTTTGCTGACCAGCCCACATGCGCACGCGCGCATCCTGCATATTGACACCACCCAGGCCAAGGCGCTGCCCGGCGTTCACGCCGTGTTGACCTATCGCGACGTGCCGCGCGTGATCTACGCCAGCGGCGGGCAGACCTGGCCCAACCCCAAACCCTGGGACCAGGTTTCGCTCGATTCGAAAGTGCGCCACGTAGGGGATCGCGTGGCCGTGGTCGCGGCGGAGACGCCGGAGATCGCGCGCGCGGCCCTCAAGCTGATCGAGGTCGAGTACGAGGTGTTGCCCGCCGTCTTCACCCCGGAGGCGGCCATGCGGCCCGGCGCGCCCGTCATCCACGATGAGCCGGATGCGGTAGGTATCCATGACGCGAGCCGCAACCTGGCTGCGACGCTGCACACCCGCGTCGGCGATGTCGAGCGAGGCCTGGCCGAGGCCGACCGTGTCTTCGAGCGCACCTACAGCGTGCACCAGGTGCAGCAGGCCGCCATCGAGCCGCACGTTTGCGTCTCATACTGGGATGAGGACGACCGGCTGGTCATTCGCACCAGCACACAGGTGCCGTTCCATGTCCGGCGCATGGTGGCGCCGCTGCTCGGCCTGCCGGTCAAGCGCATCCGCGTCATCAAGCCGCGCATCGGCGGCGGCTTCGGCGGCAAGCAGGAGATGCTGATCGAAGACCTATGCGCGCACCTGACGATGGCGACCGGCCGGCCGGTGCGCTTCGAGTACACGCGCGAGCAGGAGTTCACCAGCGCGCGCTCGCGCCACCCGCAAACGCTGACCTATCGCGCCGGCGTGATGAACGACGGCACGCTGCGCGCACTCGACCTGCGCGTGGTCGAAAATACCGGCGCCTACGCCACGCACGGACTGACCGTGTGCTCCGTCACCGGCCTGCGCGGCCTGGCGACGTACCGCTGCCCCAATTTGCGCTTCAACGCCGACATCGTCTACACCAACATCCCCGTGCCCGGCGCCTTCCGGGGCTATGGCGCGCCGCAGGCCGAGTTTGCGCTCGAATGTCTGATGGACGAGATCGCTCTGGAGATGGGCTGGGACACGGTGGAGTTCCGGCTGAAGAATTCGCTGCGCGTCGGCGACCCCATCGCCATCACCGGCGCGTTGGGCGAAGGCACGAGCGAGGAGAGTGAGCCGCAGATCGTGCAGACCTGCGGCCTGCCGCAATGCATCGAGCAGGCCGCTGCGGCCATCAGCTGGGATCGCAAGCAGGATCCGCAGTGGCGGGTTGATCCCGCCCGTCCGCACATCCGGCGCGGCCTCGGCATGGCAGTCTGCATGCACGGCACGGCCATCCCCGGCCTGGATATGGGCGGCGCCAGCATCAAGCTCAACGACGATGGCAGCTTCAACGTGCTGGTCGGCGCGACGGATCTGGGGACCGGCTCGGACACCGTGCTGGCGCAGATCGCGGCGGAGACGCTCGGCGTGCCGTTGAACGACATCATCATCTATTCGTCGGACACGGACTTCACGCCCTTCGACACCGGCGCCTATGCCTCGTCCACCACCTACATCTCCGGCGGCGCGGTGAAGAAAGCTGCCGAGCTGGTGCGCGAACAGCTCTTCGAGCGTGCGGCCCTGATGCTCCATCTTCCCCCTCCCGAGGGGAGACGGACCGGAGACGAGGGCCGGGGAGGGAGATGGGTGCTGCGTGACCGTCGCGTCTATGCGCCGGATGGGCGCAGCGTGGCGCTGAGCGACATCGCCCTCGATAGCCTGCATACGCAAGACCAGCGCCAGATCATGGCCACCGCCTCGCACGTCTCGCCGCACTCGCCGCCGCCCTTCGCGGCGCAGTACGCCGAGGTGGAGGTAGATACCGAGACCGGCCAGGTGACGGTGACGAAGCTGGTGATGGCCGTGGACTGCGGCATCGCCATCAACCCCCTCACCGCCATCGGCCAGATCGAGGGCGGCCTGGTGCAGGCGCTGGGCTATGCGGTTTCGGAGGAGATGGCCTACGACGAGAACGGCCGGCTGCTCAACACGCGCTTCGGCGATTACCGCATCTTCCAGGCCGACGAAGTGCCGGCCATCACGGCCATCCTCGTGCCGACCTATGAGCCGAGCGGCCCGTTCGGCGCGAAGGCCGTGGCCGAGATCCCGATGGACGGAGTCGCGCCGGCGGTGGCCAACGCCGTGTACGATGCGGTCGGCGTGCGCCTGCGCGCTCTGCCCCTCACGCCGGAACGCGTGTGGCGAGCCCTCCATCATCGGCCATCCGTCATCCGCAATGACGGATGACCGATGCTTGCGCCCACCATGATCTCCCTCTTCGCCGCCCTTGCCGAGCTCGAAAAGTCCGGCGGCGCGGCGGCGCTGTGCACCATCATCCGCGCGCGCGGCAGCGTGCCGCGCCACGCTGGCAGCAAGATGCTCGTCTATGCCGATGGCCGAATCGAGGGAACGGTTGGCGGCGGTGAGCTGGAGAGTCGCGTCATCCGTGAGACACAGGAAGCGCTGAAACAGGGCGCACCCCGTCTGGTGAGCTACACCCTGAGCGACATCAACGCCGGTGACCCCGGCGTGTGCGGCGGGGAGGTGGAGATTTACATCGAACCGATCAACCCGGCGCCGACCCTGCTCGTCGTCGGCGGTGGGCACGTGGGCCGCGCCCTCGTTCACCTGGGCAAGTGGCTGGGCTTCCGCGTCGTCCTCAGCGACGACCGCCCCGAGTTCTGCAACCCGGAGGCGGTTCCCGAGGCGGACGAGTATCTCTGTCTGCCGTTGGCGGAATTGCCGCGGCGCCTCAGCTTTCATGCGGCGACCTACATCGTGATGCCGACGCGCGGCGTGTCGGTGGACGTGGCCGGCCTGCCCGCGCTGCTCGATGCGCCGCACGCTTACCTGGGCGTTATCGGCTCACGCAAGCGTTGGGCGACGACGGTCAAAGAGCTGGAGGCGCGCGGCATATCGCGCGACAAACTGGCCCGCGTGCATGCTCCGATGGGCCTGGAGCTGAACGCCGAGACGCCCGAAGAAATCGCCGTCAGCGTGCTGGCCGAGATCATCATGCACCGGCGCGGCGGCTCCGGCCAGCCGATGAAGTGGCTCAGCGAAGCGGAAGAAGGTAGCAAATAGAACGTGGAAAGCAGGGAACGCTGCCTTTCTACTCGCTACTTTCTGCTTTCCACATGCCCCTTCTGTTCGACCAAATCATCCTCCTCCGCGGCGGCGGCGACCTCGCCTCTGGCGTCGCGCATCGCCTACACCGCGCCGGCTTCGGCGTCGTCATCACCGAGCTGGCCCAACCGCTGTGCGTGCGTCGCGCCGTCTCGTTTGCGGAGGCCGTTTATGCGGGAGCGATCACGGTCGAGGGGGTGACCGCGCGACTGGTTACGGACATGGACGCCGTCCCGAACGAAGCTCAGGTGCGCGCCGTGCTCGAGGCTCACGAAATCCCCGTTCTGGTTGATCCGCGGGGCAGGGCGCTCGACCTGTTGCAGCCCACCGCCGTGGTGGATGCGCGTCTCGCCAAGCGCAATTTGGACACGTCCTTGCACGATGCGCCGCTCGTCATCGGCCTGGGGCCGGGCTTCACGGCGGGCGTGGATTGTCACGCCGTGGTCGAGACCAATCGCGGGCACAACCTGGGGCGCGTTTACTGGCAGGGTGGGGCGGAGCCGGACACCGGCCAGCCCGAGCCGGTGCGCGGATTCGGCGTAGATCGCGTCTTGCGCGCGCCGTGCGCCGGAGTCTTTGTGGGCCGCAAGCGGATCGGCGACGCGGTGCTTGCCGGCGAGATCGTGGCCGAGGTGGATGGCGCGCCGGTCGTTGCCACGTTCAGCGGCGTGCTGCGCGGCTTGTTGCATGACGGCCTGGCGGTGACGGCGGGCCTCAAGGTCGGCGACCTCGACCCGCGCGGCGTGCGCGAACATTGCTTCACAATCTCGGACAAGGCGCGGTCGGTCGGCGGCGGCGTGCTGGAAGCCGTCCTGTGCGGACTACGCATGACTCGCTGGGCAGCGCACAGGTCGTCAGTGTGATCACGTGCATCTGGCGGAAGCGCTCCAAATTGCGCCCGGCGACGACGTCGCCCTCGTCGGGGCGGGGGGGAAGACAACAGCGCTGTTCCGGCTGGCAAGGGAATTGACCGACGCCGGACGGCGTATCCTCCTGACCACAACTACGCATCTGGCGCTCGAACAAACGGCGCTGGCGGCGCGTCGCATAGGTCGCGGCGTGCACGGTGTCTGGCCGGAGGTTGGGGCGGCGGATATCGAATCGGCGCTGCGCGCACACGGCTGCGCCCTCATCACCGGCCCTGCTGATCGGGCTCTGGGCAAATGGACGGGGCTCAGCGCGGCGGACCTCGCCCCATTGCGCCGCTTGGCCGACCTCCTCCTTGTGGAAGCGGACGGCGCGCGCCAGCTGCCTCTCAAAGCGCCCGCCGACCATGAGCCGGCCATCCCGGACTGCGCGACATTGGTGGTGGTCGTCGTCGGCCTGGATGTTCTTGGCCAGCCGCTGACCGCTGCGCATGTACACCGCCCGGAGCGCATGTCAGCGCTGACGGGCGCCATCCTGGGCGACCCGGTCACGCCGGAGTTGATCGCCCGCCTCCTGCTGCATCCGATGGGCGGGCGCAAGCACGTGCCGCCCGGCGCGCGGCTGATCGCCCTGCTCAACAAGGCTGAGACCGTCGAGCGCCTCGCCGCGGCCCGACAGTTGGCCGCTCTGCTCCTGGCCGAAAATGGCTATCACCAAGTCCTTGTCGGGTCACTGGTGACCGCACAAACCGACTGGGCGGTGTTCCCGTCGGCCCAGCGCGGCTGAGCCAAGCTGCGCCAACTTACGCCGATCCGCGCCGCGACCCGCTGCGTGCTGCGTTGGCTGCGCGCAGGGCCTGGGCCGGGGTGGGGCGGTAGGTCTTCACTTGATCTTCCAGAACCTCGCTGCGCGTGCGCGCGTACACCGTGCGCGTGGTCACGATGGATTCGTGGCCCAGAAACTCCTGCACCGACTCCAGCGGCATCCCCTCCGACAGCATGGCCGTGGCGATGTAGCGGCGAAAGTCATGCGGTGAGACCGCCGTGTCCAAACCCAGCGCGCGCGCCGCCTGGCTGACGACGAGCCAGACCGTCTTGGTGGATATAGGCGTGGCCCGGTCGCGGTCATGGCGGACGAAAAGCGGGTCCTGCTTGCCCGGGGCAGGGCGCCTGTCGTTGGCGGCGCGGTCTTCGTCGCGCGCCTTCAGGTAAGCCTGGATCGCTGCTTGCGCCTCGGCGTTGAGCAGCACCACGCGCTCCTTCTCGCCTTTGCCGGTGATCAACATTCGATCGGTGCGGCCATCGGCGCAGTCGCTGCGGCGCAGCGCAGCCAGCTCATGGGCGCGCATCCCGGTAGCAAACAGCGTGTGCACCAGCGCCCGGTTGCGTAACAGGGTGAGCCGTTGGCGCCGCAGCCGTGGCGTGTCGGGAGAGGGCAGGGGGCTGTTGGCGTAGTAGGCAATGATCTGCGGCACTGCTTCTTTGATTGGCTGAGTCTTGTAGCCGATACGCCGCCGCCCGCGCTCTTCACGCAAGATCAGCTTCAGCCGCGCCGACATCATCCCGGCCGGCAGCAGCGAGTGCGCATCCAGCCATTCCACAAAACGGATCACGCCGGCCAGGTAAGTATTCTCGGTGCGCCGGCTGAACTTTTGTTCGACGCGCAGCCAGTGCCGGAATCGGGCCAGTGTGTCCTCGCGCAGAAGGCTGAGCGGGACAACGCGGCCGCCGGCTTTGGGCAGCGCCGGCTGACTTGTGGCCAGGAAGCGGGCAAAGGTCTGGAGCGCATGGCGATACGTGACGACGGTCTTGGGGGCGGCGTCAATGGCGGTCAGGAATTTTTCGGCATGGTCTGGTAGGGGATGTTGGGACATGGACAGTTCGTTAGATATAATTTATCTTAAGTTACACGATTTGACAAGGGCTTTGGGGCCACCCTATTTGCCCGCCATTCGTGCTGGGCCACGGCTGGTTTCTCGACTCATCTCACAGCAGCCGGCGAGCTGATGCATGGCCGAGTTAGTCACAGGGGCAAATCATCTCACTCTCAACCGATAAAACCACCTAAAAAGTGCCCCACCCCAGGATATCGCCGCCGGCCGGGTTTTAGCCTGCTTTTATGGTCCTTTCACTCTTGCTTTACTGCCTCGCATAGCCAGGACTGTTACAGTATCAACCGGTCGTGCCGATGATACCGACGCTCACCAATTGCCCGGAACCCTGGCACTTGCCCTGGCGTGCTGCTGAGGCGTTGAACGAGATTCTGCAGCATCCTTCGCCGGCCCAGGCCGTTGCTCGGTACGGCGCCGAGATCGAAACGCTGATCCCAACACTGCTGGCACTCAACGTGCAGCAGGCTCAGCATATCGGACAAGTCGAACTTGCCAAGGCTCTCACCGCGCTGCTTGCCCACGTTCAGCCTCAGGCTCAACCCTCAGCCCATCTATCAGAGGCCGATGCTCGGGCTGCGTCGCCAGCACCAGTACGGCTCGCTTTCATCGGCGCCTCATCTGAGCTCGAAACCTTTCCGCTGGAGGACCTGCGTGCGCTCGGTTACGGCGTGGACACCGGCTCTGTCGGCGCCTGGGCAGAACATGAGGCCGACCTGATTGTGTTACACCAGCCCCAGGCTGAACCGGCGGCAGCACAAGCCGCGCTCGACAGTGGCCGGCCCATCTTGTTTTATCTTGATGCCGACTACGCCCGCATGCCGGCCAGCCATCCTGACTATGCGCGCCTGGGCCTGACCACACCCGAGCGCATCTCAGCTTACACGACCGCACTGGCGCGGGCCCGGATCATCGCCGTCCCCAGCCGGGCATTAGCGGAAAGGCTGCGCGAGTCGGGTCACGCCGTGGAGGTACTCTGGCCGGCGTGGCGACGCCAAAATCCTGGTTGGGCGCGCCCTGCCCCACGCCGTTCTGCGCTCTACCTTGGCTGGTTTGCGGCCAGCGGCGATGGCGAGGCCTTGCTGGCGCTGAAGCGTGTACTGGCGCGCCTCGTGCGCGAGCTTCCGGGCGTGATGGTGGTTTTAGTTGGAAGCGCAAACGTATTCCAGGAGCTGGCCGGCGTCCTTCCGAAGCATCGCTGCCTGCTTCTGCCGCCTGTCCCTGCGGCAGAACATCCGTACGCCCTCAGCCAGCTAGATGTCCTGCTGTTGCCTTGGCGCGATACTCCCTTCAACCACATTCAGTCCGATCAGTTCTTGATGGAAGCGGGCTTACGGCGTTTACCCTGGGTTGCTTCCCCCCTGCCGGCCGTGGTCGATTGGCAGGTCGGCGGGCTGATTGCGCGCGACGTTGACGAGTGGTACGCCCGGTTGCGCCAACTCTGCCTCCAAACCGATCTGCGCACTAAGTTGGGCGAGGCGGGTCGTCAACGGGCAGAGCTCCGCGAAGCGGCCCGTCTTGCGGCGGACTGGCAACGCCTGATTCACCGGATTCTGTCCTGATCGAAATCTGTCATGACCCGCAACTTCGACGAATGCCTCACGCGTCCGGAGCCGGGCGGCGTTCTGGCGCAAGAAGCTCTGACTCACCTGCCCGTGACCGTCGCTCAGCGTCTTGCCCGGCCTGAACAGGCTCGGCGGCCGGTTGCTCCCACATGTAAGCCCCAATCCTCGATCCTGAGCCTTCAGTCCATCTTTTTCTGCGGCACTGGTGA
>JBBIQY010000027.1:0-40516 GCA_037442085.1 Anaerolineae bacterium | reverse complement strand
ATAGTCGGCGGCGCTTTCGGGGATAAAGGCTTCGCGGTGTTTGAGCAGATGGTAGACAATGCGTGCGATTTTATGAGCGGTGGCCACGATGGCTTGCGCCTCACCTAGGCGCGTGCGTTGGCGGCGGTAATACGCCCCGAGGGCACTGTGACTCCGGGCGACGGATTGGGCCGCCTGACGGAAGGCTTGGGCCGCGCGGTGATTGCCTTTGAGCGTGCCGTTGCGCAGGATTTTGCCGCCGGAGATTTCGTGGTGGGGCGCAAGGCCGAGCCAGGAGGCCAAGTGCTTTTCGGAGGGGAAGCAGGACATATCGGTGCCAATCTCGGTCAGGATGGTTTGGACGGTGGAGGCGGACAGGCCCATGACGCCGACCAGATCCACACCCGTGAGCCGCAGCAGGTGGGCACGGACGTTGAAGTTGGGCTGGTTTTTGCTGTGGGAATCCTTCTTGACCGGCGGCACGTCCGGCAATTCGTCGGGGCCATCCCAGCGCGGCTTCATCGCGGCGTAGCGGCGTTCGAGTTCGGCGTCGCAGGCAGCGACTTGCTGGGTGTAGAAGTCGAACAGTTCGAGGGCCTGGGTGAGGGTGAAGAGATGTTCGGGGGCATAGTTGCCGGTCAGCGCCTTAGCGATCTCGTCTTCTGACGACTTACAGTTCGGATTGCGGAGGCGTGCCAGTTGGACGGGGTCGCGTCGCCCGGCGACGATGGCGCGAATGATTTGCAGCCCCGTCTCGCCGGTCACATCCGAGAGCACCTGGTGGAGCAGCAGGTTCATGTGTTGGAGCGCCTTTTGCATATGCAAAATGTGGGGAGCGCGGTGCTCAAGGAGCATCGCCCGATGACGGAGCAGCGTGCGGAGGGCCACCATCTCGGCGTCGGGGCGGAAGGAGCCCGCCAGCAGGCCCAGGGTATGGAGCTTTTGGATCCACTGGCAATCCAGCCAGTCGGATTTGCGACCTGGGACATGCTTGAGATGCTGAGCGTTGACGAGGAAGAGCTTGAGGCCGCGGGCTTCCAGAATTTCAAAAACGGGAATCCAATAGACCCCCGTGCTCTCCATGGCCACCGTGTCAATCCCGCAAGCCACCAGCCAATCGGCCAGCCGCTGGAGGTCGGGGGTAAAGGTCGGAAAGCAGCGCACGGGTTCCGGGTCACGGCGGGAGGGGACACAGGCCCAAATTTCGGCAGCCCCGATGTCGAGGCCGGCGGCATTAGGATGCACAATCGGCATTTGGTCCCACTTGGGAGCAGTCTTGCGTTTACTCATGGGGGCAGTCTCCTGGGAAAGAAGGATGTAGGATGCCAACCCGCCCCGTGAGAAACGGACGTAGCTTACTGATCGGGGTCGAGCGCGGAGAGCGCGTCGCGTCGCCACCAGTGCGGGGATCACGGCGGAGCGGGAACCAGGGTGCAGCTCGGGCTATGCTCTCGCAAGAGAGCAGCACCATTCGGTGTTCCGGTTTTGCTTTTGGCATCTGGCGTGGACTATACTGCCCCTTGGCGACGCGGCAAAGTTTCTCTGGTCGGGGATGACCCGGCCAGGGCATGGGTGGGTGCAGCCGACGCGGGCTACGCGCCGCCAATTCCAGCGTTCGGGTGTCGTACAGGCACAGGTTAGCGACCGAGTCTTCCTGCACCCGCCCGCGCGGCTGAACCCAGCCGTTGGGCCGGGGTCTCAGCATCCAAGCGGTGATGCTTGACGCGAGCACCGTTTCCAAATTCAATGGCGTGAGCTATTTCAAGCCGTGAAGTTCCCGCGCACCTTTCCCTCGCGACGGCTTCGGCACTGCGAAAAGAGAGTCGTGGGGCAACCGACGCTGCCCATGCGACCGCGCACACCCCGCGCCTGCGGGACGGCGGGGGTCTCTCTTTTAGCGGCGGGCGCGGCGTGTGCTTGTCTCAGGCCGAACGGGGAGTCGTCTCACGCCCCGCCCTTCCGGCGCGGCATCGTCGGCGGCTTCCGTTGATGCGATATGCCCCACGATGCGAGACACGCCGCCTTTGGTTCGCCGCGCCGGAACGGCTCCCGGCGCGCAAGTCGTTGCGCCGTCGTTAGTGCGAGCGCACGGGCCGAGGCCGAGCGCCTTTCAGCGCGAGCGGGGAGGCGGGGCGCGGCGCAGAGCCGGTCACCACGTGGGGCGTCCAGTGGTGCAGGTGTTCAGCGCAGTTGTCATGGCACCAGCCTGGGACGATAATCATGGCCCGGTGTTCCACCAGTAGCCCGGCCCAACACGGGTTACTGAGAAACTTAACCGTCCACCTCCCTTATGTTGCTAAAGTGACCTGAGCCGCGGGGACGAGCGACAGGCCAAGCTTGGCGGCTTTGCGTTTGAGTTGGGCGAGTTCGCGTTGCTGGAGGCGGGCTTCATAGTCGGCGGCGCTTTCGGGGATAAAGGCTTCGCGGTGTTTGAGCAGATGGTAGACAATGCGTGCGATTTTATGAGCGGTGGCCACGATGGCTTGCGCCTCACCTAGGCGCGTGCGTTGGCGGCGGAAGGCCGTATGCCGAAAATTGTGTAATTCGGCCTGTAGGCGCGGGTCTGAGAGCCGCGCCTACGAAATTACACACAAATCGGCAAACCGCCCGGCGGTAATACGCCCCGAGGGCACTGTGACTCCGGGCGACGGATTGGGCCGCCTGACGGAAGGCTTGGGCCGCGCGGTGATTGCCTTTGAGCGTGCCGTTGCGCAGGATTTTGCCGCCGGAGATTTCGTGGTGGGGCGCAAGGCCGAGCCAGGAGGCCAAGTGCTTTTCGGAGGGGAAGCAGGACATATCGGTGCCAATCTCGGTCAGGATGGTTTGGACGGTGGAGGCGGACAGGCCCATGACGCCGACCAGATCCACACCCGTGAGCCGCAGCAGGTGGGCACGGACGTTGAAGTTGGGCTGGTTTTTGCTGTGGGAATCCTTCTTGACCGGCGGCACGTCCGGCAATTCGTCGGGGCCATCCCAGCGCGGCTTCATCGCGGCGTAGCGGCGTTCGAGTTCGGCGTCGCAGGCAGCGACTTGCTGGGTGTAGAAGTCGAACAGTTCGAGGGCCTGGGTGAGGGTGAAGAGATGTTCGGGGGCATAGTTGCCGGTCAGCGCCTTAGCGATCTCGTCTTCTGACGACTTACAGTTCGGATTGCGGAGGCGTGCCAGTTGGACGGGGTCGCGTCGCCCGGCGACGATGGCGCGAATGATTTGCAGCCCCGTCTCGCCGGTCACATCCGAGAGCACCTGGTGGAGCAGCAGGTTCATGTGTTGGAGCGCCTTTTGCATATGCAAAATGTGGGGAGCGCGGTGCTCAAGGAGCATCGCCCGATGACGGAGCAGCGTGCGGAGGGCCACCATCTCGGCGTCGGGGCGGAAGGAGCCCGCCAGCAGGCCCAGGGTATGGAGCTTTTGGATCCACTGGCAATCCAGCCAGTCGGATTTGCGACCTGGGACATGCTTGAGATGCTGAGCGTTGACGAGGAAGAGCTTGAGGCCGCGGGCTTCCAGAATTTCAAAAACGGGAATCCAATAGACCCCCGTGCTCTCCATGGCCACCGTGTCAATCCCGCAAGCCACCAGCCAATCGGCCAGCCGCTGGAGGTCGGGGGTAAAGGTCGGAAAGCAGCGCACGGGTTCCGGGTCACGGCGGGAGGGGACACAGGCCCAAATTTCGGCAGCCCCGATGTCGAGGCCGGCGGCATTAGGATGCACAATCGGCATTTGGTCCCACTTGGGAGCAGTCTTGCGTTTACTCATGGGGGCAGTCTCCTGGGAAAGAAGGATGTAGGATGCCAACCCGCCCCGTGAGAAACGGACGTAGCTTACTGATCGGGGTCGAGCGCGGAGAGCGCGTCGCGTCGCCACCAGTGCGGGGATCACGGCGGAGCGGGAACCAGGGTGCAGCTCGGGCTATGCTCTCGCAAGAGAGCAGCACCATTCGGTGTTCCGGTTTTGCTTTTGGCATCTGGCGTGGACTATACTGCCCCTTGGCGACGCGGCAAAGTTTCTCTGGTCGGGGATGACCCGGCCAGGGCATGGGTGGGTGCAGCCGACGGCCACGCCGACGCCAGCCCCCACAGTCGCACCGCCAACCCGCACGCCGCTGCCCCCTCAGCCGACCGCCACATCCGTGCCCGCCGCAACCCCTGCCCCGGGTTCAGCCGCGACCATTGCTCCAACTGCAACGCAACCCACCGACGCCGCGCTCATCCAAAACATCACGCAGACCGCGCAGGCCTTCCTCGGCGGGTTGGACGACGCGCAGCGGGCGAAAGCGACGTATGCCTTCGACAACGCGGAACGCCTGCGCTGGCACTGGACGACGCCGCGCAACTTCCCGCGCAACGGGCTGCCGCTGACCGAGATGAGCGCGGAGCAAAAGGCCGCCGCCCACGCGCTGCTGCAGGCCAGCGTCTCGGCGGCCGGTTACGAGAAGTCGCTCAACATCATGGTGCTGCAAAACGATCTGGGCAACGACCCCGAGTTATACTTCGTCACCGTCTTCGGCGCGCCGGGTGAACGCGCGTGGGGCTGGCGCTGGGAGGGCCACCACCTCTCGCGGCAGTTCACGATAGTCGGTGACCAGATCGCGATGACGCCGTTCTTCCTCGGCGCGTGGCCGACGGTGAACGGCGCCGGGCTGCGGGCGAGTCGCCAGCTCGAGCGCAGCGTCCTCTTCGCGCGCCATCGCCCGCAGCCCGGCGCTCGAAACCGTGGGTTTGCAGTGGGAGGCGGTCAAGCACATCATCCTCACCCACTATCACCGCGACCACGTGGGCAGCATGGGCGAGGTGAGGAGCGGCGACGCAGGCCACGGCCTACGCCGGCGCCGATGACATCCCGCTGATCGAGTCGCCGCGCGCCATCACCGCCGTGGCCGATCAATCCGAGGTGTTCGGTTTGCGGATCATCGCCTCACCGGGACATACGAAGGGCCACATCTGCGTCTATGACCCGCTCGGCTCGGCGCTCATCATCGGCGATGCGCTCAACAACATCGGCGGGCAGCTCTCCGGGCCGAACCCGTCGTTCACACAGGATATAGCGCAGGCGACCGAGAGCGCGCGCAAGCTGGCCGCGCTGAGCTACGAGCGCGCCTACTTCGGCCACGGCACGCCGATTGAAAGCGGGGCTTCAAAGGCGATTGCGGCGCTGTTCCCACCCTGATCCCGGCGACGGTCACCACGGGCGGTCGAGGGCCTACTCCCCGCCCGTATCGGTGACGACCTACGGCTGGATGAGCTGCCGAATGTTTTCGGGCACGTCGCAGCCCGAGCTGATGTAGTAATACTCGTAGCACATCCGCTTCCAGTTGTAGCCGCGCGTGGCCGTGGCGTAGTGGGTGATCTCGTCGCGGTTCTTGACGATGGCCCACACGAAGCCGGCCTTGTCCGGGTCGGCGTATAGGCCCAGGAAGCCGCCCTGGTTCGCCGGGCCGCGCTTGAAGCGGTAGGCAAACGTCCAGGTCAAGCCGCCATCGGTGCTGACGTAGATGGCGGGCCGCAGGTGCGTCCAGGCGCAGTTCCAGCAATAGGTCGAGCTGCTGGTGAGGACGGTGATGCCCAGGTAGAGCGTGCCCGGCTGCTGATCCACCGTCACCCAGCCATCGCGCGCAAAGAACGGCAGGCCGGTGCTCTCTTTGCGCAGCCAGGTCCGCCCCCCATCGGCAGATTCATACAGATAGCCGCAGGCGAACAGGAATTGCTGGCGCGGGTTGTGCGGGGAGACGGCGGCGCGCTCCACATCGTCCAGCACGTTGCAGCGCAGCGCGTACCAGGCGACCCCGCCGACACTCAACGCAAAGCAGGCCAGACCGAGGGCAGCAATCGTCGCCAGCACACGCCAGCGGATAGGGATAGCCAGGCCGAACATGAGGACAAGCGCCTTGGCTCGGGCGTCACGCAACACATGGCGTCTGACGCTCTCTACCTACTTTCTATTCGCTGCGTTCAGTGCCCGCTCGAACATCCCCAGCCCTTCTGTCACCTGGGCCTCGGTGATGATGAGCGGCGGGATCCAGCGCAGGATGTTATCGTACGAGCCGCAGGTGAGCAGCATCAGCCCCTCGGCCAGCGCGGCTTTGGCGACGGCCTTGGCGCGGTCGGTAAACGGCTCGCCGCCGGAGGTGGTGAACTCGGTGGCGATCATCAGCCCCAGGCCGCGCACATCACCGATCTCCGGGTGGTCTTCCTGCAGGCGGCGCAGGCCGGCCAGGAGCAGGTTGCCCATGCGCTCGGCGTTCTCGATCAACTTCTCCTCACGCATCACCTGCACGGTGGCGACGGCGGCCGCGCAGGCCACCGCATTGCCGCCGAAGGTGCCGCCGTGCGAGCCGGGCGGCCACTTCGCCATCAGCTCCGGGCTGGCGCACAGGCCGGAGAGCGGCAGGCCGGAGGCAATGCCCTTCGCCATCGTCAGGATGTCGGGCGTGATGCCGAAGTGCTCGATGCCGAACCAGCGTCCGGTGCGCCCGAAGCCCGACTGCACTTCGTCCGCAATGAGCAGGATGCCATGCTGGTGACACACTTCGCGCAGCTCCTGCATGAACCGCACCGGCGGGACGACGTAACCGCCCTCGCCCAGCACCGGCTCGATGATGACGGCGGCGGTCTCCTGGGGCGCGGTCTGTGCTTTGAATAACTGCTTGAGTTCTTTCAGGCAGAAATCCGTGGTCGTGTCTTCATCCCAGCCGAAACGATAGGCGTATGGGTACGGCGCAACGAAAATGCCCGGCACGAGCGGCTGATAACCGGCGCGGTAAATGGTCTTGGAGGTCGTCATGCTCATCGTCAGATGGGTGCGCCCGTGGAACGAGCCGCTGAAGACGATGACGTTGGGCCGACCCGTGGCCTGCTTGGCGAGCTTGACCGCGCCCTCGGTGATCTCCGCGCCGGAGTTGGAAAAGTAGAACGACGAGAGCGGCGGCGGCACGAGCGGCAGCAGTTCTTCCACCAGTTGCAGCATCGGCAGGTGATAGCTGATGTTGGCCTGGCTGTGGATGATCCGGGTGGCCTGCTCCTGAATGGCTTTGACCACCTTTGGGTGCGCGTGGCCGGTGTTGGTCACGCCGATGCCGCAGGTGAAGTCGAGCAGTTTGCGGCCGTCTATGGTGTACAGGTACGCGCCCTCGCCGCGTTCGGCGATCAGTGTCTCGGCCACGGCGCGGCCCCAGACTGGGGCGAGATGAGAGGTGTCGAGCGAGCGGATGGCCATGTTGAGTCCTCTGGATTGGTCACTGCTGAGCGTATCATACTACGGGAGTCCGCCTGGCAGCGCGCCGGAATCCCTATCCCCTTCGGGGGCGGGAGAGTGGGCGGGCAAGGTACAATCTCCGCGCGCATGAAGCTGTGTATCATTTCACCTTTTCCGCCGACGTTCAGCGGCGTCGGGCAGTACGGCTGGTACATCACGCGCGGCCTGGCGGCGACGGGCCGCTTCGAGTCCCTCACCGTGCTGGCTGATCACAGCCCGACCGACGACGCGCAGCCCGCCGACACGGTAACGGTGAAGCGCATCTGGCGGCGCGATGACCCGACCTCGGCCCTGTGCCTGTTGCGCGCCCTCGCCATCGAACAGCCCGACGTGTTGTGGTTCAATGCCGGGCTGACGATGTTCGGGCGGAGGCGCGCCGCGAACTTTCTCGGCCTGCTCGTCCCTGCGCTGGCGCAGCAGCTGGGCGTGCCGGTGGTGGCGACTCTCCATGAGCTGGTAGAGACGGCGCGGCTGGAAAGTTTGGGCACTCCCAACGGCGCGTTCACCCATTGGGGCGCGCGCCTGGCGACACGTGGGGTGTTACGGGCGAAAGCGGTGGTCGTCACATTGCGTCGCTACGCCGAGGTGCTGCGCACGAGCTATCACGCGCACCACGTCCATCATCTGCCGCACGGCGCGTTCACGTCGGTTGCGCCGCTGCCCCGGCCCGAAGATGCGCCACCGCTGGATACGCTCTGCTTCACCAGCCATGCGCCGCACCGCGGCCTGTCTATCCTGCTGGACGCTTTTGGGTTCGTGCGCCGCGCGTTGTCCGCCGCCACGCTGACGATCGTCGGCAGCGACCATCCGCGCTATCCCGGCTACGCGGCGCAGCTGCGCGCCTCGCGTAACGGCCAGCGCGGTCTGCACTGGATGGGTGCGCAGTCGGAGGCAACGCTGACGGGGTTGTTTGCGCGGGCACGGGTAGTGGCGCTGCCATACCTGGCGACCACGGGCGCGTCGTCGGTGATGTACCGCGCCGCCGCCGTGGGCCGGCCCGTCGTCGTCAGCGATCTGCCGGACACGCGCGCCGCCGCCGACGAGGCCGACCTGCGCGTCATCTTTACCCCGCCCGGCGACGCCCCGGCTCTGGCGGAGGCGTTGTGCACGCTGTTATCCGATCCGGCGCAGCAGGCCGCACTTGCCCGGCACAACCTCCAGGCCATGAGCACCGTCACCCTCACGCACACCTGTGATCGTTATGCGGAGTTGCTGACGCGTGTCGCCCGGGTATGACGGCCCTGCCTTCGCACCTCCGTGGGCCGCGCGGCCTCATCACCCTCACCCTGCTCTTCAACCTGCCGTTCGTGCTGTTGCGCGTCCAGCGCTTCTCGTACGATGCCTACACCCACATCTTCTTCGCCGACCATTACCGGGGAAGCTGGTGGACGTTGTGGGAACCGCGCTGGTATCTGGGCTTCTCCGTCGCCTCATACCCGCCGCTGGTTCATCAACTGATTGCGCTGTTGTCCTGGCCGATCAGCGCCCTCATTACTGCGTTCGCGCCGGAGCCGGAGCCGTACCCCGGCGCGTTTCGCTGGCTGGGGCTGGAGGCTGCCTACGTCGTCTTGCTGCTGGCCGTGCTGTGCGCCTTCCCGCTGGCGGTGCGGGAGTTTGCGCGCGTCTTCGTCGGGCCGCGCGCGACGGACTGGGCCGCGCTGCTGGCTGTCTTTCTTCCGGCGCTGCTGCTCTCGGGCTGGGCCTTCGGGCAGTTGCCCACACTGGCGGCAACGACGGCACTGCTGCTGGCGCTGGCGCGCGGCGCAGCCTTCCTACAGAGCGGGCGCGCGCTGCGTAGCGGCGAGGGAGAAGCGCTCCGCGCTTCTCCACCCCAAGCTTCGCTTGGGCGCGCGCCCAAGCGAAGCCTGATGCAAGCCGTGGCGCTGGCGGCGCTGGCCGGGGCGCTGCATCATGCCGCGCTCCTGTTCGCGCCGTTTGGCGCACTGGCGATCATAGGCGTCAGGCGCCCCGACTATGCTCTACGCCTCATCGTGTGGGCCGCGCTCTCCGCCCTCGCCGTCGCCGCCGTGCTTTGGCCGTTCCTGGAATGGAGCCGTGGGCAGAGCTTGCAGACGCCCATTGATCATGCCAGCCGCTACAACTTTCTGCTCCAACCACAGGCGACGCTCGTGTTCTTCTGGCCGCTGCATGGAACCATGTTGTTAATGATCCCGGCGGCGCTATGGCTGACTGCCTTCGTGCCGCGAAGGACGTGCGGCCGGCGGCTCCGGCCGGTGGCGTTGACGTGGCTGGCGCTCTTCGTGTTGAGCCTGGGCGGCACGACGCCTTTGCCACGTTGGTTGTTCGGCGCGGGCTGGGAATGGTTGACCTACGACCGCTTTGGCCTGTGGGCGAGCGTGACTCTGCTGCCGCTGGCCGGGGCGGTGCTGCTGATGGCCGCGCGGCGCTTTGGGCGGGGTGCGGCTTTGGCCTTCGTCGTCGCGCTGGGGGCGTCCGGCCTGGTCGCCGGTTTTCACTCCGTACTCGTTCGCGCCCAGCCGCCCGGCCTCGACCTCACTCCCCTGGTCCGCTTTCTCAACGAGCCGGAGCAGCGACCGTACCACTATCTGACCCTTGGCTTCGGCGATCAACTGGCGAAGCTGGCGACGGTGACGCACAACGGCACACCGGACGGCACATACCACACGGCGCGCCCGTTGCCCGAGCTGCGCGCCAGCGGTCTGGGCGCGCTCGACGGCGCGTTGTGGAATCCGCAGGGTGTATGGGCCGTCGCGCCGTTCTTGCGCGAGCCGCAGCGCTATGGCCTGCGCTGGGTCTTCTCCCATCACCCTGCCTATGAGCCGGTGCTGCGCACGACGGGCTGGACGTATCGCTTCGACGTGGGCCAGGTCAAGGCCTGGGAACGTGCAGAGGTGGAGCCGTTGCCCGTGACCGCGCCGCCGGAGAATGTCTGGGCGGCGTGGTGGTGGGGCAGTGCGCCGCTCGTGACGCTGGCGCTGGCGGCTTTCCTGCTGTTCTGGTCGCCTTTGGACGGCGCAGGACGCTCACAAGTCACACGCATCGCCGTTCTCCGCTCATTGGCCGGGCTGCGCCGTGCTTTGCTCATACTGACCATTGCATTGCTCTCGTGGTGGTGGGTGCACGTCGCGCGCGGCGGCCCGGGCGATCTGCCGCATCTCTATTTCACCTACCAGAGCGTGCTGGTCTTTGCGAGCGATGTGGCGCTGGCGCTGACCCTTGGCGTCTGGGCGCTGGAACGTGGGCTGCGCGGCGCGCGCCCAAGCGGAGCTTGGGATGGAGAAGCGCTCCGCACTTCTCCCTCGCCGCTGTGCGGCGCGTGCCCAAGCAGAGCTTGGCTGACGTTAGGGCCGCGCCCGGTGCTGTGGGCGGGATCGGCCGTCATCGTTACAAGCGCGCTGTCGTTGTGGCGTGCGGTGGACGCGGGGCTAACCCTCGCTTTCGTCCTGCACCTGGGCCTGCTGGCCGGCCTGTACGTGATGTGGCTCAACGACCCGCCGGGCGTGCGCGTGAATGCAATGCGTTCGACGCTCGGCCTCGTCTTTGGCGCGGTGGTGGTCGCGCAGAGCGGGATCGTTCTGCTGCAGGCGCTGACGCAGAGCGCAGTCGTCCCGCGCGAGCTGGGCCTGAGGTGGCCGGGCATGTTCGAGGCGCAGACGCCCGGCGCGAGCGTGGTGCTCGACGCAGCGGGCGAACGCTGGCTGCGCGCGTACGGCACGCTCCCGCATCCGAACGTCCTCGGCGCGTTCCTGCTGGTCTATTCGACCGCCGTTCTCGAACGCTGGCTCACCACCGGAAAACAGCGTTGGTTGATAGTGCTGGGGCTGGGCGCGGCCTGCGTCGCGCTGACGTTCTCGCGCGCGGCCTGGGTCGGGGCGCTGGCTCTTGCAGCCACCGCCTGGTGGTTGACTCCGCACACAGTGCGCGTTCGCTTACAGGTTGCACTGGCGATGTGCGCGATTGCCGGCAGCCTCATCCTGCTGCCGCTCACGCCATTCCTGATCAGCCGCGTCAACGTCGTCGAGCCGGCCAACCGGCTGGAGGCAGCCTCGACTCTGGAGCGCATGTTGCTCATCGGCTACAGCGTTCAGGCATGGCAGGCCGAGCCAGTAACGGGCGTGGGCGCGGGCGGCTTCGTGCAGTGGGCGGCGCGCCACACCGGCGAAGCTTTGCCCTTCCAGCCGGTGCACAACGTCCCCCTGCTCATCCTGGCAGAGACGGGGTGGCTCGGCGGCGCGGCGGCGTTGGCGTTGCTGGTTGTGGTGACGGCGCAGTTTTGGCGGCGTCGGTCAACGCTGACGGCGTCGGCCGCCGTCTGGTCGGCGGCGCTGGTGGCCATTGCCGTCACCGGCCTATTCGACCATTTGTGGTGGACACAACCGCCGGCGCGCGCGCTGGCCGTCTGCGCGTTGGCGAATTGGGTCGTGGAGCTACCGACGTGCGACGCACTTCAAGGTGCGTCGCACGTCGGTATAGCAGCGAACGGCGCCGATCTTGAACCTTAGCGCAACTGTGACAGATACGCGATCAGGTCAGCCAACTGCTGCGGTTCGAGGGCCGAATAGGTGGCCGGCATGAGGTTGGGCGCGTAAGGCGGCACCACGTAGGCGTTCGGGTTGACGATGGATTCGTAGAGGTACGCTCCCGCCGAGGTAGCGCGGCCCGTGTAAGCGGCGGCCGTGAAGCGCTCGACGGCATGGTCGGCGATGCCTTTACCATCAGTGGCCTGGGCCGCCAGCCACGGTGGGCCAATGAGCGAGGTGCCCGGCTGAACGGCGATATGGCAGGCCGTGCAGCCGTTGCTCACGGCCAGTGCTTCGCCGGCGACGGGGTCGCCCGCCGGCAACTGTGCGAACAATTCATCCGGGCCGGGGCCGCGCGTGGGGGTCGGGCCGGGCTGCGGCGTCGGCGTCCATAACGCCGCAATGCGCGTTGCTTCGATCGCGGCATCGGTTCCGGCAATGGCGCCAATACCGGGCAGCACCCAGGCCAGGACCAGAACGACAATCGCGCCGGACAACACGAGAATAAGCTGATCCATGCCGGTCAGGCGTTTGGGGATGGCCGTCGCCAGCATCTGCTTGACACGCGGCTCCAGCGCGGCGAGCTGCGGCGCGGGCCAGGCAGGCGCCGCGTTCGCCAATGACTGTTGTGCAGCGCTATACTGCGCCATCAGACGCGCCAGGCCGATGCCCGCCGCGATGACGGCCACGATGATCACCGGCAGGATGAGCGCGAAGACATGCAGCTCGGTAAGGGGCAGGCCGGGGCCGGGGAGGAATTCCGGCCAGCCCGCGATTCGCTCGCCGGGCAGCCGCATCAGTTCGGAGTTGAAGGCCGGGATGTAGCCGAGCGCGTTGCCGGCGGCCAGCCAGCGCAGCAGCAAAAAGCCAAGCACGCCCACGGCCAGGACGATGTAGAAGATCGCCACCGAGCGATCGCTGCTGAGCGGCACGTCGGGCACGGACGGTTTATCCGCCGGCGCCGGCCGCGCAGCCGGCCCAGCCGCCGGCGCCTTCGGCGCCCCTTTGAGCTTGTCTTCTGCGAACAGCGACGCTTTACCCAGCCGCGCTGTGATCAAAGCCAGCGCCACGCCCAGGATGATGATCGCGCCGAGCGTCACGCCCAGGATGAGGGCGAGGCCCAGGCCCACGGTAAGAGTCAGGCCAGGGAGGCTCAAGACCACGCTGTTGAGGTCGGGCAGGCGGTCGAGGGGGTAACCGGGCATGGCATCGGAGGCCAGCGCGCGCAAGACGAGGAAGCCAAACACGCCCAGCGCCACCAGCGCACAAAAGATGACCACCTGGCGATTGTCGTATAACGGCACGCCGGGCGGCGGGACCGGGCCTTCGGCTTCCTTCGCCGCCGCGACGGCCTTCGTTGCCGGGCCGGGCCGGGCCGCAGGGTTGCTGCGGGCCGCCGCCTTCTCCTCCGCCAGCGCGGCGGCGATGAAGTTGACGATGCCGGCGAAGATGAGGCCGAGCGCCGCCAGCGCGCCGAAGGCGGCAACGGCGCCGGCCGTCACCAGCAGCAGGAAACCCTGGCGCGTGTTGAAGAATTCCTGCGGGCTACCCTGGCCCTGCGCCGTCACCAACACGCCCACGCCGGTGACGGCCAGCAGCACGAACACAAAGAAAAGTGTTTGACGATTGCGGAACAACATGAGCCTCCTCGACGGAAATCCTCCGCCGTGATAGGGTCACACATTCAACCACATCAGCACAAATCCGGCCAACGCCGCCAGCAGCCCGACGGGCGCCAGCCACCACCAGGGCGAGCGCTTGGAAGCGGGCGGCAGAACCCGCCAGGCCCGCCAACCCCACGCCGCCGCCAGCGCCAACGCTGCGCCGCTCAGCGCCCAGCGGCCATATACGTTCAGCCAACCGATCAGCGCCGTTGTCCACGGCGTCTCCTCATCCGCGCGTCGCAGCACACCGTCCACGCCCAGCTTCCAATCCACTACAGCAAAGGCCGGGTCGGCCTCGGCGCGCTGCACGCTCAACAGCATCTGCCAGCGTCCTGCGTGCGTCAGGCCGAAGCCATCGGCGCCGTATTCGCCGGGCATGGCCTCGGTCAACGTGCGCCGGGCCGCCACTGCGCCGTCGCCACCGAGCGGCAGGAGCGTGACTTCGACCTGAGCGCCGCTCACCGGCGCTCCCTCCGCCGTCGCCAGTCGCACGCGAATACGGTTGACGCCCGCCGTCGCCGGTTCGAGGCTGCCGCGCGCGCTCAGCTCAGCGCCGGCCTGCGCCGACCAGGCTGCTTCGCGCGCCGCCGGTGTGAGCGGCAACTGCCAGGCTAGCAGCGCCGCGCTCAGGATCAGGGCAGCAACCAGGGCCGATTCAAAGACGAGTCGCTGCACAGGCATGTCGTTGTAATCAACGAATTGAATGGGGGCGATGGGATTCGTTCAAGAGCCTCCGCGCAATCCGTTTACGCTGTCTCAGTCCGGCAGCTCGTTGTAATCCACCCGCGCTTCGCGCAGCCAGCCCACCAGGGCCACGGTAGCTAGCACTAGGCCGACGACGATGGCGACGGCGCTGGCCGGCTCACTGACCAGCGGGCGCAGGATGATCAGCCCGAAAGCGGCGAGCACCAGGCCCAGGTCGAGCAGGAACGGGTAAACGCTGGTGCGCTTACGCCGCCTGGGCCCCTGCGCCCAGCCCGGCGATGGGTTGCTCACCGATCCGTGGTAATTGTAATGGCCGTTGTGGCCGTTGACGATTTTGTCCGGCGGCCGTTTCGTCGGGGTCATGGGTTCAACACTCCCTGCACAATCCAGTTTTGAATAGCGAGCGCGTAGGCCAGCGAAGCCATCAGGAACAGCAGGGCAATGCCTGTCAACGCCCAGCCCAGCAGCAAGTTGCGTCGGGCTTCCTTCTTCTTCATCGGCTATGCAAAGTAGAAAAACCGGTCCGCCACCAGCAGCGCGAACATCAGCGCCAGATAGTAGCTCGAGTATTTGTAGAGGCGCCAGGCCGTCTTGTTGCTCGGCGCGCGCCAGAGCCTGAGCGCCAGCCAGATAAAGCCGAAGCCCAGCAGCGCCGCGCCGCCCAGATACACCCGCCCGGCGATGCCCGCCGGCGTGAACAGCAACGTCAACGCGACCAGCAACAACGTGTACAGCACGATCTGCCGCCGCGTCTCCGCTTCACCCCAGACGACCGGCAGCATCGGCACGCCCGCCCGCGCATAATCGTTCTTCTCGAGCAACGAGAGCGCCCAGAAGTGCGGCGGCGTCCAGAAGAAGACCAGGGCGAACAGGAACAGCCCGGCCACCCCTACCTCGCCGCTGACTGCCGCCCAGCCCACCAGCGGCGGTATCGCACCTGCGCCGCCGCCGATGACGATGTTCTGCACCGTCGTCTTCTTGAGCAGCAGCGAATAGCCGAGCACATAGTAGGCGCTGCCGGCCATCGCCCAGAACGCGGCGGCGTAATTCACAAAAACCGCCAACACGTAGAACGCGCCAATGGTGAGCGACAGGCCGAAGATCAAGCCGGCGGCATAAGAGATGCGGCCCTGAGCGATCGGCCGGCGCGCGGTGCGCGTCATGTGCTGGTCGAGGTCGCGGTCAATCACCTGGTTGAGGGCGCTCGCCCCGCCGGAGGCCAAGGCCCCACCCAGCATCGTCCACAGGAAGAGCTCGAGCGGCGGCCAGTCGCGCCCGGCGATCACCATCGCCGCCGCCGTCGTCACCAGCAGCAGAATCATCACGATTGGCTTGGTGAGGATCAGGTAATCCACGACAGTGGTGCGCATCTCCGCGAGGCTGAACCGTGCGCCGCGCAGTGTGTGCGGCAGCGCCACCCAGTCCGGCGCCGGGAACTTGAGCGGCGAGAGGCGCACGTACTGCATCGCCAGCACGGCGAAGCTCACCACGCTGGCCCAGATCAGCGCCGCCGTCGCGCCATGCAAGGCGTTGAGCCGTAGCGGAAAGCCGTTGCGCACGTTCTCGACGCTGATGAGCAACTGGCCGATGAAGAAGGCCGCCGCCAGGCTGGCGCTGACGACGACTGGCGTGTTCTCGCGCCGCAGTTGCCAGGCCTGGATCACGCTGCCCGTCACCAACAGGCCCGCCGTCAGCGCGGCCAGGCGGTGCGTGAAGCTCAGCCAGCCCAGGCCATTGGTAGGGATGAGGGCGTTGCCGCACAGCGGCCAGCCTTCGCAGGCGAAGCGCGCGTCGAAGGCCGTCACCGCCGCGCCCAAGGCCGCCAGCCCGAAGACGGCAACGACCGCGCTGCCCGCCAGCCGGCTCACTACGTCGAAATGGAAGAGCGCGTTGCCCAGGCGCGAGTCTTTGTGAAGTTGAAAGGCCATCGCCGTCGCCGTGATCCACAACGCGATCTGCACCAGGCCGAGCGCGAAGTGCAGCACGACGACGCCCGGCTGCGGCGGGAGCAAGCCGAGCAGGAATTGCAGCAGCATCACGCCCACGCCTAGCCAGGCCGGCCAGAGCACCCAGCGCACGCGCGCATAGCGGCGCCACGCCACCAGCGCCGCTGCGACAAAAATGGGCGCACCCACTGCAGAAACGGCGCGCCGTGCCAGGTCAACCCAATCCAATCCAGTGTAGGTGACTTCGGCGGGCGCGAACCATTGGCCGTTGCACAGCGGCCAGTAGCCGGTGCAGCCCGGCCCGCCGTCGGAGTGGGAGATGCTGTTGAGCAGCGCCAGCAGCAACGCCGCGACCGCAGCGGCCAGCGCCAGCCAGCGGAAGTAGGCCGTGGCGGACGGGGGGGAGCCGGGCGAAACGGAGCGGGCCATATGAAAGACGAGTCTGTCACAGAGACGCGGAGACGTAGAGCCATTCTCTGCGCCTCCACATTGCGATGAAATTCAAAGCGCTGGCCTCAACTCAATGGCCATGCCCGTTCTGCCCATAGCCGGGCTGGCCGGGCCGGTTCCACAATGGGTTGTGGCCGCTCACTTCAGGGATCCGGGCGAAGTTGTATTCCGGCGGCGGCGAGGAGGTGGCCCACTCCAGCGTCGCGCCCTCCCACGGGTTGTCGCCGGCGCGCTCGTTCCTGGCGGCGCTGTAGAAGAAGTTGATGATGAAAAGCAGCACGCCGACCGCGATGACGAACGCGCCGAGCGTGGAGAGCAGATTCCAGATCTCCCAGCCCTGATTGGCGGCGTAGGTGTAGATGCGGCGCGGCATGCCCTCGATGCCGGCAAAGTGCTGCGGGAAGAAGGTCAAGTTGAAGCCCAGCAGCATGATCCAGAACGTCCACAGGCCCAGCCGCCGGTTGAGCAGAAAGCCCGTCATCTTGGGCAGCCAGTAATGAAAGGCGGCGAAGATGCCGAAGACCGAGCCGCCGAACAGCACATAGTGCAGGTGCGCGACGACGAAGTAGGTCTGGTGCAGCGTCCAGTTCACCGGCACCGAGCCGAGCATCACGCCGCTCAGCCCGCCGATGATGAACATGGTGATCATGCCCAGGGCGAACAGCATCGGCGGCTCCAGGCGCAGCGCCCCGCCCCACAGGGTCGCCGTCCAGTTGAAGATCTTGATGCCGGTCGGCACGGCGATGATCATCGTCACCAGCGAGAAGAAAGTGTTGACGGCCAGGCTGGAGCCGACCTGGAACATGTGGTGCGCCCAGACGCTGAAGCCCAGCACGGCAATGCCCACCGACGACATGGCAATGAAGTTGTAGCCGAAGAGCGGCTTGCGCGAGAAGACCGGCAGAATTTCGGAGATCAGGCCCATCGAGGGCAGGATCATGATGTAGACCGCCGGGTGCGAGTAGAACCAGAACAGGTTCTGCCAGAGCAGCGGGTCGCCGCCGCCGGCCACGGTAAAGAACGAGGTGCCGAAGTGCCGGTCGGCCAGCAACAGCGAGATGGCGACGGCCAGCATCGGCGTAGCGAACAGCACCATCACCGAAGTGATGAGCATGGACCAGACGAACATCGGCACGTCCAGCAGCCTCATGCCGGGCGCGCGCATGTTGAAGGTGGTCACCAGGAAGTTGATGGCGCCGAAGATGGATGAGAGGCCGACCAGGTGCAGGCCGAGGATCCAGAAGTCAATGCCGGGCAGGGCCGAAGCGTTGGCCGTCAGCGGCGGATACGACGTCCAGCCGGCATTAGGGACGGCGTCGAAGAAGTAGGACGAATACATCACCAGCCCGCCGAAGGCCAGCAGCCAGAACGAGAGCGCGTTGAGGCGCGGGAAAGCCATGTCGCGCGCGCCGATCATCAACGGCAGGAAGTAGTTGGCGAAGCCGGCCCAGATCGGCACGATGACCAGGAAGATCATCGTGGTGCCGTGCATGGTGAAGATTTCGTTGTAGCGGTCGGCGTCCACGATGCGCAGGTTCGACCAGGCGAGCTGGGTGCGGATGATGAGCGCCATCACCCCAGCCAGGATGAAGAAAAAGAAGTTCAGGCCGAGATAGAGGATGCCGATGCGTTTGTGGTCAACCGTGGTCACCCATTCGAGAAAGTCGGTCACCGCGGATTTTTGTTCGTGAACGGGCAGCGCAGTTGTCGCCATAGTCTTTCTCCAACCAGAGGGTCGTTGTCGGCAACGTCCCTACTTGAGCGTCGTCAAATAAGCCACCAGATCATTGATGGTCTTCTCGTCCAGCCGGCGGATCACCATCTTGTTGCCGGGCTTCACGCCTTGCGGATCGCGCAGCCACTTCGCCAGATTCTCCGGGGAGTTGGCCAACACGCCGCCGGCGAGGTAGGCGCGGCTGGCCATATGCGTCAGGTTCGGCCCGATCTTGCCGACGGCCTGCGGCACGCCGTCTATCACGTGACAGGCGATACAAGCGTTCTGAGCATCCACGAAGGCCGCCGCGCCCGCTGCCGCGTTGCCGCTGAGAGTCTCAACTGCCGCCGCCGGCTGCTGGCGGGCCGCCGCCCAGCTCGCGAACTCGGCGCGCGGCAGCACGATCACCGAAAAGCGCATCTGCGCGTGCTGGATCCCGCAATACTGTGTGCACTGCCCGCCGTACTCGCGCTTACCCACCTGGGTCGGCGTGAATTTGAGCCACGTTGTGTAGCCGGGGATGGCATCCACCTTGCCGAACAACTCCGGCGCCCAGAAGCCGTGCTCCACGTCCACCGACTCTATCTCGACCTCGACCGTCACGCCTTCGGGCACCACCAGCTCACTGGCGGTCACGATGTCTTTATCAATGCCGGCCTGTACCGGATAAACGAACTCCCACCAGAACTGGTGGCCGATAGCTTTGACGCGCAGCACGTCGCCGATGGCCGGGCCACGGATCTGCGCCATTGCCCGCAAGCTGAAGCCCATGATCACGACCAGGATCACAGCCGGCGCAATCGTCCAGGCGATCTCCAGCTTGGTGTTGCCGTGCACCTGGACGGCGCTCTCCGGCGGGCGATTGCGGAAGCGGTAGATCGTGTAGATGATCAAGCCTTCTACGACCACGAAGACGCCGATCGCCAGCCAGAGGATGAGGTTATATAGAAAGTTAGCATAGCCCTGTTCGATGGAGGCCGGCAGGGAGGTGGAAGGCTGGTTGAATTCGTAGGGGCAGGCAGGCGGGCAGGCGCTCAGCGACGGACGAACGTTGCCGACCGTGTTCCACAGGAGCAGGCCGACGGCGACCACCAGGATCACCGATAGAGTAATGAGGGTCACCCACCAGCGACCAGGCAACACAGATTTCAAGTCGGCCTCCTCACAGGCATTCGCAGCATTAGGGGATTGACTGGCGGAATTATACAAAATCGGATGACGGCGTCAAACTTCCAAACAATTATCATCGAAAAAAGCGGGTCTTATGCAGCGCCGGGCCTCTTTCGGCGGTCGAACGCAGTCGAACGCTCGAACGCTTTACGTGCAACTGCGCTTGCGTGTTCGTGGCGACCCACAGGCAAAAACAGGGGCGTGCGCGTTGACGCTCCAGTACCGCTATGGTAAATTTGCGCCAATTTCGCCCCACTTCTGCATTGGAGAACCCAATGGCTTCTACCGCCCACGAGCACGGCGCGCATGAGATCCATCTGCCTAAGCCGACCTTCTGGCCGATGCTGGCCGGCCTGGGCTTTGTGATGTTGCCGCTGGGCTTCATTGTATGGCAGCGCTCCGGCCTCAGCCCGCTGGTGGGCCAGGGCGTGATGGGCGGCGGCTTCGTCCTGCTGCTGATCGCCGTCTTCGGCTGGGTGGTCTCCAGCATCCGGGAACGGATCAGGACCCGCGAGGCGCCGCTCGGCGGCGTGGAGGCGGCCAAGCTGGCGATGTGGCTTTATCTGGGCACGGAGACCATCATCTTCGGCGGATTGATCGCCCACGCCGTTTCCTTGTGGATCCGCGATACCGACATCAACCACGCGCTGCACGCCCTCGACGCGTTGCTCATCGTCTCGGTCAACACCTTCTTCCTGCTGACCAGCAGCCTGTGTGTCGTGCTCGGGTTGACCGAGATTCAAAAGGACAATCGCGTCGGCCTGGCGCGCTGGCTCGGGGCGACGGCGTTCCTCGGCGCGGCTTTCGTCGGCATTCAGGCTTATGAATACTCCAAGCTGGTGCACGAGGGGATCACGATCACCTCGAGCCAGTTCGGCATGGCCTTCTTCTTTCTGACAGGCTTCCACGGATTGCACGTGCTGGTTGGCGTGCTCTGGGCGCTGGTCCTGGTCGCCCACACCCTGCGCGGCGGCTTCTCACAGTCCGAGCACATGGGCGTTGAAGTGTTCGGCCTGTACTGGCACTTCGTAGATGTGGTGTGGATCTTCATCTTCACCCTAGTGTATTTGATTTGACCCGTTATGGAACACACACATCCCCCTTCCGCCGCTCACTCCGAAGCCAAGCCGCATCATCCACCGGCATCGGTCTACATTAATGTCTTCAAGTGGCTGTTCGCGTTTACCATCATCGAACTGCTGCTGTCCTTCCTGCCGCCGGCAGCCGATCCGATCAAGGTTCCGCTGTTGGTGCTTTTTGCGATCCTGAAAGGCTCGCTGGTGGTGATGTTCTACATGCACCTCCGCTATGACCGCCCACTGTACACGGTCATCCTGCTGGTTGGGGTCTTTTTCGCGCTGCTGGTCGGCTCGTTCCTGCCCCTGATTCAGCGGTAAAGCGTTTGAAACGCCGAGGTCCGCGAACCGCAAACGCCTTCCGTGGCCTCACCTTTTTCCGGGCTTCAGCGTTCGATTTTGCACCGTCGCGCGCTGTACTGAAAAAAATTCCCCTTCGACCGGCGTTCGTTAACGACTCCACCGGCTCGCCCCGAGTCCGTTTTTCGGCTATTACTGGCGCGAAAATTCCTCAAGAAAATTTAAGCCAGGGGGTATTGACCCTCCCCTCCAATTTACGCTATTCTGCAATCCCCCTTCGCGAAATGTGGGGGTAGGCAAAATTACTGACGCCATATATGGCGTTTTATTCTGGTTGTCAGACTCAGAGCCCAAAAGTGGACATCCGTTCCAGCCACTTCCCATGCGTTGCCCCTATTGCTCCGCCGCCGATTCCAAGGTGATTGACACCAATCACGATACCAAGGGTGGCGTGCGCCGGCGGCGTGAGTGCTTGGCCTGCAAGCAGCGCTTCAGCACTTACGAGCGAGCCATCCTCGCCACGCCGTTGATCATCAAGCAGGACGGCACGCGCGAGGAGTTCGACCGTGAGAAGCTGGCGCGCGGCATCCGCATCTCCTGCGCCAAGCGCCCGGTGTCCGCCGCCGACATCGAGCGCCTGATCGGCGAAATCGAGGCCACCCTCCAGACGATGGGCAAGGCCGAGGTCTCCAGCCGAGTCGTCGGGGACATGGTCATGGCCGGGCTCAAGGAACTCGACCTGATCGCCTATGTGCGCTACGCCATCGTCTATCTTGGCCTGGACGACCTGAGGGCCGTCCGCGACGAGATCAATCGTCTGCTGGAAGGCTAGTCGGCGTTTGGCAACGGCCACCTGCCTCTGAAGGGGAAGGCGCGCGTCTTCGGATTCATTTTTGCGAGGAATACCATGCTCACAGACTCTCAGACAAACACCAATGGTAACGGCCACAGCAACTCCCGGCCCAGCCTGTTCCCCGAACTGCAGGTGACGCCGGCGACCATCGTCAAGCGCGATGGGCGCGTCACGCCGTTCGACAGTGGGCGCATCGAGCGCGCCATCAGCAAGTGCTTCGCCAGCCTGGGCTACAAGCCGGTCACGCCCATCGCCGACCTGACGCGGCAGGTCGTGAACATCGTCGCCGCCAAGTATCAACAGCCCACCGTCGAGCAGGTGCAGGACATCGTCGAGATGGTGCTGCAATCGGCGGGCGAGTACGAGGCTGCCAAGCACTACATCCTCTACCGCGCCGAACACGCCAAGATGCGCCGGGAGCGGCCCATCCCTGAGACGGTGCGCCGCGCCTTCGCCGAGTCGGATGCTTACTTTCCGACGCAGCTGCAGAAGTTCCAGTACTACGATAAGTACGCGCGCTTCAACTACGACTTAGGCCGACGGGAGACCTGGATCGAGACGGTAGATCGCGCCGTGGCTTACCTGCACGAGCTGGCCAGCCGCCGCCTGCCTGCCGCTACCTATGACCGCATTCGCCGCGCCATCCTGGAAATGCGTGCCATGCCCTCGATGCGCCTGCTGGCCATGGCCGGCGAGGCCGCGCGGCGCAACAACATCACCATCTACAACTGCTCGTATCAGCCCGTGGAGAGTATCGACTCCTTCGTTGAAGCCCTGATCATCTCGATGAGCGGCTGCGGCGTCGGCTTCTCGGTCGAGCGCCGCTACGTGGAGAACTTCCCGCGCATCAAGCGACAACTCGGCAGGAAGCCGGTGACTTTCGTGGTGGCGGACTCGGCCGAAGGCTGGGCCGAGGCGCTGCGCTTCGGCCTGCAAACCTGGTTCGAAGGCGGCGACGTGAACTTCGATCTGACGCAGTTGCGGCCCGCGGGCGCGCCGCTGCGCACCAAGGGCGGGCGCGCTTCCGGCCCGGAGCCGTTCCGCGTGATGCTGGACTTCGTCCGCGCCCGCCTCCTGGCGCGGCAAGGCTCCTTTCTGCGCCCGCTCGACGCCCACGACATCATGTGCGCGGTGGGCAATGCAGCCGTCAGCGGCGGCGTCCGGCGTACGGCCATGATCTCGCTCTTCGACGCCGACGACGACGAGATGCGGCTGAGCAAGAGCGGCGATTTCGAGCGCGACAACAGTCAGCGCTGGAATGCCAACAACTCCGCCGTCTGGCTCGACGGCAACCTGACGCAGCAGGAGTTCATCAAGCACTTCCTGGAGATGGTCGAGTCCGGTCGCGGCGAGCCGGGCATCTTCAGCCGCGCCGCCGCCAACCGCCTTAAGCCCCAACGCCGGGCCGCCGCAGAGTTTGGCACCAACCCGTGCGGGGAAATCAACCTCAGGCCGTGGCAGTTTTGCAACCTGACCGCTGCCGTGGCGCGCGTGGACGACACCTTCGAGACGCTGCGCGATAAGGTGGAGGTGGCGACCATCATCGGCACCATCCAGTCGCTGGCCACGCACTTCCCCGGCCTGCGCCCAATGTGGAAGCAGAACTGCGAGGAGGAGCGTTTACTCGGCGTGGATATCACCGGGCAGATGGACAGCCCCATCGCGCAGGACGCGCGCGTCAAGGATCAGCTGCGCCAGATTGCCATTGATCTGAACCGTGAGCTGGCGGCGCAGCTGGGCATCAATGCCAGCGCCGCTATCACCTGCGTCAAGCCGAGCGGCAATTCGTCGCAACTGCTGGACTGCGCCTCCGGCCTGCACGCTCGCTGGGCGCCGTACTACATCCGCAATGTGCGGGTGGCCGCGCACTCGCCCGTCTACAAAGTGCTGCGCGACGCCGGCGCGCCGATGGACCCGGAGAACGGCCAGACGGCCGAGAACGCCAACACCTGGGTCGTCCATTTCCCGGTAAAAGCGCCGGCGGGCGCGATCACCCGCAACGCACGCTCGGCCGTGGAGCAGTGCGAGTACTGGCTGCAAAACAAAATTTACTGGACCGAGCACAACCCGTCCTGCACCATCACCTACCAACCGGACGAAGTGATTGACCTGATGAAGTGGGTCTGGGAGCACCGCGAGCTAATCGGCGGCTTGAGCTTTTTACCCGCCTTCGAGGCCAACTATGCACAGATGCCGTATGTCGAAATTACGCGGGAAGAATATGAGCGGCTGGCGGCGCAGTTCCCGGCGATTGACTTCGCCAAGCTGTACTACTACGAGGACGAAGACCTGACGACGGCAGCCCAGGAACTGGCCTGTGTGGCCGGCGCCTGCGAGGTGGAGTTCGGCGGGAAATAGCCACCGGCCACCCTCAGGATCAAGCCTCTCCCCAAAAGCGCCCGGCCTTTTCGAGCCGGGCGCTTTTCTTCGTGACCGGGCACAAAGCGGCCGGCGCCGTCCTGTCTTCGAAGGCTCTTGGCGCCCCCGGTAGAATCTTCTCCCAAGCCGGCGCTCGTTTTCAAACACAAACTCAGGTAAAACTCGCCGAAGAAGTGTCGGGTTCGGTAGTAAAATCATGGGCGTGGAATATCTGGCTAGCGCATCATGTTGAAGACCAGTGAGTGGATTGGCCGCGAGCTAAACGGATACACCATCGTCGAGCTGATCGGCTCCGGCAGCATGGCGGACGTGTTCCTGGCCCGTCAGCCGAGCATGAATCGCTGGGTGGCCGTCAAGGTCCTCTCCGGCGCGCTCATCAACGACAGCCAGTTCGTCGCCCGCTTTCGACAGGAGTCGCAAATCGTAGCGGCGCTCGAGCATCCCCATATCCTGCCGGTCATTGATTACGGCGAGGCCGAGGGCACCCCTTATATGGTGATGCGCTACGTCAGCGGCGGCACCCTGCAAGACTTGTTGCAGAAGGGGCCGCTGCCGCCCAAGGACGTGCTGCGCTACCTGACCGAGATCGGCCAGGGACTCGATTACGCGCACAGCCTGGGCGTCGTCCACCGCGACATCAAGCCCAAAAACATCCTGCTCGATACGCGCGGCAACGCCTTCATCTCGGATTTCGGCCTGGCCAAGATCGTGCGCGGCGGCAGCCTGACGCACAGCGGCGTAGGCATGATCGGCACGCCACACTACATGAGCCCGGAGCAGGGCCGGGGTCAGGCGGTGGATGGTCGCAGCGACCTGTACTCGCTGGCCGTGATCCTGTACGAGATGCTCACGGGCCGTGTCCCATTCGATGCCGACAGCGCGGTGGGCATCGTCATGCAGCACATCAGTGACCGAGTGCCTTCGGTCTCACGCTTCAACGGTAGCCTGTCGCCCAAGCTGGATGAGATCATGGCGCGCGCGCTGGCAAAGAACCCCGATGAACGCTTCCAGACCGCGCACGATCTGACGCAGGCCGTGGCGGAGGTCTTTGGCACCAGCGTCGTCACTGGCGCCGTACTGAGCCGGCCGCCCATCGCCGCCAGGGCGGCGCCGCTGGCCGAGCCGGCCCGGCAACATAGTGCGGTCTGGCCACTGCTGGCTATCGGCGGCGGGGTGCTGGCGCTGATCGCCGGCGCGGTGCTGTGGGGCTCCGGCGTCCTCACCGCTTCCAGCCCCACTCCAACCGCCACGGTTACGGCGCCTGTGGTGGCGGCGGCGACCAACACTCCCCTGCCCCCCACTCTTACCCCTACCTCCACCGACCTGCCGCCAATGGCCACGGCCATCCCCCCGGCCTCGGTCGCGGTTGTGCCGTCTGCCACTGTGATGCCGGGCGTCAGCGTGTCGCCTGTTGATCGGATGGAGTTGGTATTCATCCCGCCGGGGGAATTCCTGCTCGGCGCAGCGGACGACGACCGCAACGCCGAACCTTTCGAGCGTCCCCAGTTGCGCGTTTACCTGAACGGATTCTGGATTGACAAGTATGAAGTGACGATGGGCCAGTTCCAGGACTTCGTCAACGAGACAGGTTATCAGACCACCGCCCAGAACCCGGTTGGCAGCTTTGGCGAATATGTAGATTGGGGTGGCTTCGTGTTTGCACCGACCGATTCCCGCTTCGTGCTCAATGCGACGTACTTACTGCCGGAGGGGCCGGGCACCGACGCCGCGACGGCTTTCTCGCCGGTGGTGCAGGTCAGCTGGACGGATGCACAGGCCTATTGTCGCTGGGCCGGGCGGCGCTTGCCGACCGAGGCGGAGTGGGAGAAGGCGGCGCGCGGCGAGGACGGACGGCTCTATCCCTGGGGCAACACCTTCGACCGGACTTCGGGCACGCTGGCCAATTACTGTGACCGGAGCTGCCGCTTCATTCAGCGCAACACCGAAGCCAACGACGGGGCGACCCGTCGCCAGGATGTGGGCAAGTATCCCGCCGGTGCCAGCCCTTACGGTGTACTGGACATGGCCGGCAACGTGCAGGAGTGGGTGGACGCGCTGTTCGACAATCGCGGCTACTTTCGCTTTCCAACCCCCAATCCGGCCGGCACCGAGTATGTGGTGCGCGGCGGCAGTTGGCTCGACAAGCCCGAGGGGATTCGTGCGACCGCCAAGACGAAGTTCCCGCCTTACGCGCGCAACAACATCACTGGCTTCCGCTGCGCCGCCGACGCGCCCTAGAGCCACGGCGCGGCCACGCCGGGCCGCCTCCACGCTTCTCCAACGCCAGCTCCGCCTGAGCACGCCCCGGCTGGTCGGCATTGACCAGAACACCATCGAATAGGACTATCGTCTCGATTGACGCTCACGAAAGCTTCATGCTATCTTGCGCACAACGACTTTGATAATCGTGATTACGGAAAATGGCTTAGAGGAATGACTTCGCCAGCCGCTCAATTCTACGGCCTGGCGATTTTTGTTGGGCTAGGCCGCCGCGCACGTGCGAACGCCCAGCGGTCGATGGCGTTCGACCACCCGAGCGAGGGCTCCGCATAGCGAAGGACGCCCACCCTATGCTCTCATCACTGGTCCAGTAGGAGGAACCGATCTATGAGCGAACGCATTTTGGGAACAGTCAAGTGGTTTAGCCGCGTCAAAGGTTACGGCTTCATCAGCCCGGATGGCGGGACGAAAGATGTCTTTGTGCACTACTCGTCCATCCAGGGAGAGGGCTACCGCAACCTTGAGGAAGGCCAGCGCGTCGAGTTTATCATCGAACAAACCGAGAAAGGCCCGCAGGCGGCGCAGGTCGTAGCCATCAGCCCGAACGGCCAACACTGAAATCCCCTCCTACCCAACAAAAGCCCTGGCTCAACACCAGGGCTTTTTGTGTTCGGCTTCCCCCCAAATTCAGGTACAATTGCCGGCGCGGGAGATGGAAACAGTCTCCCGCGAACCGTGTATGGACGAAGCCCGGATCCGCAACTTCTGCATCATCGCGCACATTGACCACGGCAAGTCCACGCTCGCCGATCGGCTGCTGCACCTCACCGGCACCGTGCCCGACCGCGACACGACCGAACAGATTCTCGACTCGATGGATCTGGAGCGCGAGAAGGGTGTGACCATCAAGGCCTCCGCCGTCCGCATGCGGTACACCGCCGCGGATGGGAACGAGTACGAGATGAACCTGATTGACACGCCCGGCCACGTAGACTTCGCTTATGAAGTCAGCCGGGCGCTGGCGGCCTGTGAAGGTGCCGTGCTGGTCGTGGACGCCACGCAGGGCGTTGAGGCGCAGACGCTTGCCAACCTGTATCTCGCCCTCAACGCCGGCCTGGAGATCATCCCCGTCATCAACAAAATTGATCTGCCCTCGGCGCGCACGGAGGAAGTCACCGCCGAGGTGGTCAACCTGCTGGGCGGCGGCGCCGACGAGGTCATCGCGATCTCAGCCAAAGAGGGTACCAACGTGCCCGCCGTGCTGGAAGCCGTGGTGCGCCGCGTGCCGCCGCCGAAGGGCGACCCGGACGCGCCGCTGCGCGCGTTGATTTTCGACTCGCACTACGACTCGTACAAGGGCGTCGTCGCCTACGTGCGCGTGGTGGACGGCCAGATCCGCAAGGGTGACCGCTTCAAGCTCATGGCCACCGACATGACCGGCGATCCGGTAGAGATCGGCGCGTTCACGCCGCAGATGACGCCGACCGGCGAGCTGACCGCCGGCGAGGTCGGTTACGTGGCCACCGGCCTGAAGACCGTGCAACAGTGCCGTGTCGGAGACACGTTGACGCGGGCCGACCAGCCCGCGCACGAGCCGCTGCCCGGCTATCAGAAAGTGAAGCCGATGGTCTTCGCCGGCCTCTACCCCGTAGAGGGCGAAGATTATCAGGCGCTCAAAGAAGCGCTGGAGAAGTTGCAGCTCAACGACGCCTCGCTGGTGTGGGAGCCGGAGACCTCGCAGGCGCTCAATTTCGGTTTCCGTTGCGGCTTCCTCGGCCTGTTCCATATGGAGATCATCCAGGAGCGGCTGGAGCGCGAATACGGCCTGGACATCATCGCCACCGCACCGTCGGTGGAGTACGAGGTGAAGCTGACCAACGGCGAGGTGAAGCGCATCGACTCGCCCGCCGACCTGCCCGACCCGTCGCGAATCGAGTCCATCGGCGAGCCGTGGATGCGGATCGAGATCTTCACACCGGAAACGTACTACGGCACGGTGATGGACCTGGTCACCAAAAAGCGCGGCGAGTTCCGTGAACAGGAGTATCCCGCGCCGGGCCGTGTCCTGCTCAAGTTCGACATCCCACTCTCTGAGCTGATCGTAGATTTCTACGACCAGCTCAAGTCGCGCACACGCGGCTACGCCTCGCTCGATTATCACTTCAGCGGTTACCGCGAGCAGGACTTGGTGAAGCTCGACATCCTGGTGAACGAGGAGCCGGTGGACGCGCTGGCAATGATCGTCCACAAGGACATGGCCTACAGCAAAGGCCAGTTGCTGGTCTCGAAGTTGAAGGAGCTGATCCCCAGCCAGCAGTTCACGGTGCCAATCCAGGCAGCGGCGGGCGGGCGCATCATCTCGCGCGCCAATGTGCGCGCGCTCAAGAAGGATGTGCTCGCCAAGTGCTATGGCGGTGACGTGACGCGCAAGAAGAAGCTCCTCGAAAAGCAGAAAAGGGGCAAGCGTCGCATGAAGATGGTCGGCGCCGTGGAGATCCCCCAGGAAGCGTTTATGGCCGTGCTCCGGCTGGGTGAAGATTAAGGCCTGGCGCAGGTCTTCGTTGTGGCAGTCGAGCGCCATGCGTTCGCACATTCGCGGCCCTCGCCGGCCCCTCTCTCGCGTTGCCTTCCGTCATCGGTGGTCCAGAGTGAATGCGTAAATCTTCCCAGTGGATCATCGGCCTGGCGATCAGCGCCCTAGCGTTGTGGTGGGCCTTTCGCAACGTGCCGCTGGCCGAGCTAGCCGCCGCGCTGCAAACCGCGCGCTACGGCTATGTCTTGCCGGCGCTGGTTTTCATCCTGCTCGGCCAATTGACCCGCACCAATAGCTGGCGCACCCTGCTCGGCCAGGGCTTGTCGTTCACCCAGGTGCTTTCGGCGCTCAACGCCGGCTACCTGCTCAACAACCTGCTGCCGTTCCGCCTGGGCGAGTTGGGCCGCGCCTATCTGATCAGCCGTAGCGGCAAGTTGGGCGTGCCGCAGGCGCTCTCGACCGTACTGATCGAGCGCGTGCTCGACCTGTGCATGATCGTCGCCTTTCTGCTGGCCTTTCTGCCGCTGGCTGTAGGACTGCTGGGCACGCCCTGGGCCGTCGGCGCGGCCATCCTGGTCCCGGTGCTGGCGCTTGGCATACTGCTCATCATTGCGCGCCGGCCTGCTTGGCTGCTGCGATTGGTGAACTGGGGGGTGGGCCTGCTGACGCGGTTGTGGGGCGGCGCGGCGCGACTGGAGACGTTATTCCACGCGTTCGTGGACGGGCTGGCAGCGCTGCAAGATAGCGGGCGGCTGATCCGCGCAACCATCTGGTCCGGCCTGACCTGGACCTTTGCCGGCCTGAGCGCCTCGCTGATGGTGGCGGCCTTTGTGCCCGATCGGGGCTGGCCGGAGACGTTGACCATCGGATACTTTGTGCTGGTCGTGGTGGGGCTGGGGATCGCGCTGCCCTCTGCACCGGCCAGCGTCGGGGTATGGCAGGCGGCCACGGTTGCTGCGCTGAGCGTGTTTGGCATCGCCGGCGGAACGGCGCTCAGCTTTGCGCTGGTCAATCATCTGGTGAACTTTAGCCTGATGAGCCTGCTGGGCGCGTGGGCGCTGATCCGGGAGCGTGAGTCGCTCGGCCATCTGGCCCAGGCCGCCAGCGCGCTATTGCAGGAAAGCGCCGCGAAATAAGGTGGCCACGAAATGAACGCTGTGGCTGACAATAGGCCGTGTGCGCGCCAGCCGGGCCGGCCACCGCCTCGCTTATTCCGTTCGGGAGGCGGGGCGGCAGCGACTGCGCCAAGCGCCAACTCATCGTGTATAACGTAGCGTGACTCGGGCCGTGGGCCAGCATCCTGAAAAAGAGTGAATGACCCATGAAGATTTTGATCACCGGCGGCGCCGGCTTTATCGGCTGTAACCTGGCCGCGCACTTCCTGCGGGCCGGTCATACCCTCACCCTCTTCGACAACTTCTCGCGGCGCGGGGCGGAGGCCAACCTGGCCTGGTTACGGGCCGAGTTCGGCGCCGAGTTCGGCGAGGCGTTGGCAGTGATTCGCGGCGATGTGCGCGACTTCGATTCCATCCGCGCCGCCGCCGCCGGCCAGCAGGCGATCTTTCACCTGGCCGGCCAGGTAGCCGTGACCTCGTCCGTCAACGACCCGCGCTACGATTTCGAAGCCAACGCGCTGGGCACCTTCAACACATTGGAGGCCGCGCGCGCCGCCGGCACAAACCCCGTCTTCATCTACGCCTCCACCAACAAGGTGTACGGCGGGATGGAGGCCGCGCAGATCGTGGACCTCGGCCAGCGTTACGGCTTTGCCGACTTGCCGCACGGCGTGCCGGAGACGTGGCCCCTCGATTTCCATTCGCCCTACGGCTGCAGCAAAGGCGCAGGCGATCAGTACGTGCGCGACTACCATCGCATCTACGGCCTGCCAACGGTAGTCTTCCGCCAGAGCGCCATCTACGGCCCACGCCAGTTCGGCGTGGAGGACCAGGGCTGGCTGGCCTTCTTCGCCATCTGCGCCGCTACGGGCCGGCCCTTCAAAATCTACGGCGACGGCAAGCAGGTGCGCGACCTGCTCTACATTGACGACCTGGCGCGCGCCTTCGAGCTGGCGGTGCAACACAGCGACCGAACCGCCGGCCAGATCTACAACATCGGCGGGGGGCCGGAGCGCAGCCTGTCGGTGTGGACGGAAACACGACCGCTGCTGGAGGCGCTGGCCGGACGCAGGCTTGAGGTCGGCTTCGGCGAGTGGCGCCCCGGCGATCAGCGCATCTACCTGAGCGACATCCGCAAGGCCCAGGCCGATTTCGGCTGGGCGCCGCAGGTGACGCCGACGGAAGGCCTGCGCCGGCTGTGGGAGTGGGTGCACGCCAACCGCGCCCTGTTCGCCTGACGGCTGATGAAGATCCTGGTCGCCCTCACCTACTACCGCCCCCACGTCTCCGGGCTGACGATCTACGTCGAGCGGCTGTGCCGGGCTTTGGCGGCGCGCGGACATTCCGTGACCGTTCTGACGTCACAATATGACCGCAGCCTGCCGCGCCGCGAAACCGTGCAAGGGGTGCACATCCTGCGCGTACCCGTCGTCGCCCGCATCAGCAAGGGCGTGGTCATGCCGACCATCGGCTTCGTGGCCTGGGCGCAGGTCCCCCGGCACGACGTGTTCAGCATCCACCTGCCGCAGTTGGATGCCACCGGCTTCGCGCTGCGCGGGCGGCTGCTCGGCAAACCGGTCGTGGTCACCTATCACTCCGACTTGCTGCTGCCGCCCTCGCTCCTCAACCGCCTCGCCGGCGCAGTCATCAACCTCAATAATGAGGCCGTCGCCCGCATCGCCGACCGGCTGGTGGCATACACCGACGACTTCGCCCGGCACTCGCCGTTCCTCTCGCGCTTCCTGTCTAAGGTCGAAGTGATCACGCCGCCGGTAGAGATGCCGGAGCCGAGCGCCGAGGCCGTCGCCGCCTTCCGCGCCCAGCACCGCCTCGAGGGTCGCCGGCCCATCATCGGGCTGGCGGTGCGGCTGGCGACGGAGAAGGGCGTCGAGTACCTCTTTGGCGCGCTGCCCGCCATCCTGGCGCAATACCCGGAGGCGTTGATCCTGCACGCCGGCCCGCGTGAGGCTATCGGCGAGGCCGAGTACCGACGCAGCATTCAGCCGCTGGTGGAGCGCTACCACAATCACTACCTCCACATCGGCACGCTCGACGCCGAGCAGATGGCGCGGTTCTTCAGTTGCTGCGACGTGCACGTGCTCCCCAGCATCAACAGCACCGAGACTTTCGGCCTGGTGCAGATCGAGGCCGCCTTGTGCGGCACGCCCTCGGTGGCGAGCGCCCTGCCGGGCGTGCGCATGCCGACCCAGATGACGGGCATGGGCCGCACCGTCCCGCCCAGAGACTCGCGCGCGCTGGGCGAGGCCATCCTCGAAGTGCTGGCGAACCGCGAGCGTTACATCCGCCCCCGCGCGCCCATCGCCGAGGCCTTCAGTCCGCAGATCACGGCCGCCCGCTACGAGGCGCTGTTTGAGTCGCTGTTGAGCCGGGGGCGCTAACCCCCGGCAATTCCGGCGGCTTAGCGTTATCATTGCCGCCAGCGCCGACCGGGGCCGCGCCCGAGACGCGCACGCTTTCGATGACAGAGCCCAGCCTCACCCCTTCCCTGCTCGATTGGCTCGAAGCACAGTGGGCCGCGCCGCTCGTGCAGCGCGCCTTTCGCTTTGGGCTGGCCCTGCTGCTCGGGCTGTGGGGGCTGCTGCTGGCCAACACGCTCGGCGGATTGCTGCTCATCGCGGCAATGACCCTGTTTGTCTGGGGCTTGCGGGTACGCGGCATGAATGCGCTGCCGACGCTGCCCTCTCCCCCCATCCCTGCTACGGCGGAACAGGAGGCTGCCGACGAGACGCCGGCGCCGCTCGCGCACGCGCGCGAGGCCGCCGGCAGCACATCGTCGGTCAACGTTGCAGCCGTGGTGCGTTGGGGTGCGGCGCTCGGGCCGTTCATCGTAACGCTGGCGGGAAGCTGGCTCTTGAGCGGCCGCATCGAGTCCAACATCTGGCCGGCAGTGGGCCTGATGGTGGGCGGTGTGGTGATGCTGGTGTTATGGGTGCGCCAGGAGAAATTGGACGCCTGGTGGGCGCCCCTGCCGACGGAAGCCAGAGCCGAAGCGCCCCCCGACGCCCGGAGCGAAGCTCAGGCTGGAGAAACGCTGCGCGGCGCGCGCATCCGCTGGCGGGTGGCCGGCGTGGCTGCGCTGTTCACAGCCGTCACCTTCTTCGCCGTCTCCAACAACACGTTCACTCCCCTGGGTACGGCAGCCTGGTTGGTGAGCCTGGGCGCGTGGTTGATCGCGTTTTGGGACGGCCCGGCGCCGTGGCAACACTTCCCGACCTGGCGCTGGCCCGGAGAGTTTCGCTGGTCGTTGACCAGCCCGCTCTTCCTGCTGTTGGCCGTCATCGGCCTCTCGGCCACCGTGCGCCTGGCGCACCTAGACAGCGTGCCCATCGAGATGACCAGCGACCATGTGGAAAAGCTGCTCGACGTGAGCCGGATCCTCGAGGGCCGCCGCCCGATTTTTCTGCCGAACAACGGCGGACGCGAGGTGCTGGGGTTTTACCTCTATGCGCTGGTCAGCTCGATCCTCGGGCTGGCCGCGCCCACGCACCTCCTGCTCAAAACCGTCAACGCCGTCATCGGCCTGCTCACGCTGCCGTTGATCTACCTGGCGGCGCGCGAGATTTCGGACGACGACGCGCTGGCGCTGCTGGCGGCGCTGGCAGCCGGCCTGGCCTGGTGGCCGAACACCATCAGCCGCAACGGCCTGCGGTTTCCGCTCGCGCCCCTGTTTGCTACGCTGGCGCTATGGCTCTTCGTCCGCGCACTCAAACGCCGCGAGCAAAATGCGGCCCTGCTGGCCGGGCTGACGCTCGGCCTCGGCCTGTACGGCTACACCGCGATTCGCATCATGCCGCTGGTGATGGCGCTGGCCTTCGGGCTGTATGCGCTGCAAAGCTGGCGCCGGGCGATTGCGAAGCAAACCGCGCGCTGGCTGGCCCTGTCCGGCGTCGTCTTCATTGCTGCCGCAACGCCTCTGCTGCGCTACGCCTACGACAACCCCGAGGCTTTCCTGTTTCGCAGCCTGACGCGCATCGCCGGCGACCCGGGCGAGACACGCCCGCCTACCTGGGAGGTGTTTCTAGCGAATGAGTGGAACTCGCTGCGGATGTTTCACTGGATGTCGGACAATGCCTGGCTGGTCAGCCCTCCCGGCCAGCCCGCGCTGGATTGGGTGATGGGCGGCTTGTTCGTCGGCGGGCTGGGCGTGCTGGCCTATCGCGCGGTCAGCCGGCGCGGCTGGTTGGAAGCCTTCCTGATCCTGGGAATCCCCGTCGCGCTCCTGCCCTCGACGCTGGCGCTGGCCTTTCCCATCGAGAACCCCTCCCTCTTCCGCTCCGGTTCGGCCCTGCCGCTGGTGTTTGTGATCGTGGCGCACGGCCTGCGCCTGCTGCTGGAGACCGGGCGGCGCCTGCTGGCGGGTCGCGCCGGCGCCTGGCTCGGCCTGGGGCTGGTGGGCATCGTGCTGGCGACGACCTATCAGGTCAATGGGCGCATCCTCTTCGTGGACTATGCCCACCACTACGCGCGCTCGGCGCGCAACGCTTCGGAGGTGGGCCGGGTCATCGAAGGTTACGCCGCCTCCCTCGGCTCATACAACACCGCCTGGGTGCGCCCGTACCCGCACTGGGTGGACACGCGCGCCGTGGGCATGTACGCCGGCAACTTCCATCGCGATTACGCCATCACGTTCGAAGAGCTGGCAGAGACCCGGGCGCTGTCGGGGCCAAAGCTCTTCCTCTTCCATTTGCAAGACACCGAGTCCCGGCCCGACGGCGAGCCGCCCACCCTGCCCGAACTACGACGCCTCTATCCCAACGGCCAGTTGACCACGTTCGTCTCGCAGCGCCCCGAGAACAAGGACTTCCTGATTTACTTTGTGCCTGCTGCACCCACCCCCTGAGATTTGATGCCGGTATGTCCGACCCGACTTCAACCGTAACGCCCGAGGCCCTGCTCCGGCCAGCAGACCGCCCGCCCACCTCTCTGCCCTCGAAAGGGGGTGGAAGGTCAGCAGGCGCGCTGGCGTTCGACCTGCTGCTCATTGTGCTGTTGTGGACAGGCATCTTCTTCCGCTTCAACTGGGTTAACTGGAGCCAGGGCGCCAACCTGCATCCGGATGAGTACGGCCTGACCAACACGCTGACGCAGCTCAGCCTGCCCACCTCCATTGACGAGTGGTTCAACACGCGCCTCTCGCCGCTCAGCCCGTACGAGAAGTTCGACGAGGCCGGCAACCGCATCGCCGGCGGGCCGGATAACGGCATGCGCTGGGGCCAATGGCCCATCATTCTGCTCAAGGCAGCCGCGGTCTTCACCGACAACACCGGCTACGACGAGCAGCGCCTGCTTGGGCGCAGCCTGTCCGCCCTGGCCGATACGCTGGCGCTCCTCCTGATCTTTCTGATCGGGCGGCGATTGTACAACGCGCGCCTCGGCCTGCTCGCGGCGACGCTCAGCGCGCTGGCCGTCATGCAGATTCAACAGTCGCACTTCATGACGGTGGACAACTTCGGCGTGCTGTTTTCAACGGCGGCGCTGTACGGCGTGGTGCGCGTCGCGCAGCGCGGCGACTGGCGCTGGTATGTGTTCTTTGGCGTGGCGTTTGCCATGGCCGTGGCCTCGCGCATCAACCTCGTCCCGCTGTTCGGCCTGCTGCTGGCCGGCGTCTTCATCGCGCGCTACGACGAGTGGCGGGCGGCGTGGCAGAGCAACACGCCGCTTTGGCCGAGCGCGCGGAAGGCGCTCCTGCTCGTCGCGCTGGCCGGCGCGGTCAGCCTGCTGACCTACCGCGTCATTCACCCGATGGCCTTCCGCGCGGAAACCGGCGACACCTCCTTCTTCACCTGGCAGCTCAATCCGAACTGGACGAACATGCTGGCGCTGTCACAGGCGGAGTCCAACCTGGAAGCCGGCGGCCCGCCCGCCGAGCAATGGACGAGCCGGCCCAAAGTCCTTTTCCCCTTCCTCAACCTGGTGCTGTGGGGCATGGGCTTGCCGCTCGGCCTGCTGGCCTGGGCCGGCTGGGCCTGGGCGGCCTGGCGCTGCCTACGGACTGATGAGTGGAAAGTCCACCTGTTGCCCGTGCTCTGGGCTGGCGGCTTCTTTCTCTTCATGGGCACACGCTGGGTGATGTCCGTACGCTACTTCCTGCCCATCTACGGCTCCCTGGCGCTGCTGGCCGCCTGGGCGCTGTATGAGCTGTGGCGGAGGGCAACCGCCGATCACGAACGGCAGTCGGCGGCCCATGGTCATGCCACCTTCTTACCTCGGTTGGGCGCTGCCCTGGTGTTTGCCCTCGTCATTGGCGGAACCTTTGCCTGGGCTTGGGGCTTCACCAGCCTCTACCGCAACCCCAACACGCGCGTGCAGGCGACGTTGTGGATCTTCGAGAACGTCCCTTCGCCCTTCATGCTGCAAGTGCAGACGGCGGACGGAATACGCCAGGAGCCGGTGGCCCTCGGAGAGGGCACGACGCTGGTGGCCGAGACGGCCAACGTTGTGGAAATCCGGCCCCGCATGAGCGGCAACCTGCGGTCGGTCAGCGTCTTTCGCGCACGCAACAGCTTCGATCCGCTCATCCCCGGCGTGGTGCAGGTCAAGGTCGCCGCCGATCCGGGCGGCCGGCAAGTGTTGGCCGAGGCGCAGCTGCGCGTCGAGAACGCGATCACCGATGAGCGCGGCAGTTCGTTCTCCGCCGCGTTCAACGCGCCGCTCACGCTCGTCGCGGGCCAGCCCTACTACCTGCTCTTGACTGCGCCGGAGGGCGGGCCGATCCAAATCTCGCAGGCGGTCGTCTCTAACGAGAACTGGGATGAGGGCCTGCCCTTCCCCTTCGACGACCGCAACCCGTTCGGCGGGATGTACCGCGGCCTGGAGATGGCGGTGCGCTGGCACGATGACGAGAACAAGCGCCAGATGTACCTGACGAACCTGGAGCAGGTGGACTACATTATCCTGCCCAGCCAGCGCGGCCTGTGGAGCACCTCGCGCCTGCCTAACAATTACCCGATGACGCTGGAGTATTATCGCGCGCTGTTCGACGGGCGCCTGGGCTTCGAGCTGGCGGCGGAGTTCCAGTCGCCCATCACGCTGGGGCCGCTGCAAATCTCGGACGTGGCTGGGACGTGGGCCTGGGGCCGCCAGCCCGACCTGACGCCCAACGCCAACGACCCGTTCAATGACAACCTGTTCGCCGCCGAGGAAGCCTTCAGCGTCTATGACCATGCGCCGGTGTGGATATTCCGCAAGCGCGCGGACTTCAGCCTCGAGCAGGCCGCTGCGCTGCTCTACGCCTTTGATCTGAACGAGGTGGTGAGCCAGGGGCCGCGTGAAACCTCCCTCGCACCTACGCGCATGATGCTGCCGCCCGACCTGCTCGCCATTCAGCGCACAGGCGGCACCTGGTCGGAAATGTTCGACGCCGACAGCCTGCTCAACACCCACGAGCCGCTGGCCGTCGTCGTCTGGTACCTGGCGCTGTTCGGGTTGGGCGTACTGGCCCTGCCGCTCACCTTCGTGGCCTTCAAGGGCCTGCCGGACCGCGGCTACGCGCTCTCGAAGACGACGGCGCTGCTCACCGTGACCTGGCTGGTTTGGATGCTGGGCAGCTTCCGTCTCCTGCCGTTCACGCAAGTGACGATCGCGTTGAGTTGCCTGGCGCTCGCCGCCGTGTCGGGCCTGATCGTGTGGAGGCGGGGAATAGAGATCAGAAACTGGGTGCACAGCAACTGGCGCTACCTCGCCGTGGCCGAGGCGCTGACGCTGGCGCTCTTTGTCTTCATGCTCTTCATTCGCTTCGGCAACCCGGACCTGTGGCATCCGTGGAAGGGCGGCGAGAAGCCGATGGACTTCTCCTACTTCAACGCGGTGCTCAAGAGCACGTACTTCCCGCCCTACGATCCATGGCTGGCCGGCGGCTATCTCAACTATTACTACTACGGCTTCGTCGTCGCCGGCCTCATCACCAAGCTGCTCGGTATCGTCCCGGCGCTGGCCTACAACCTCATCCTGCCCATGCTGTTCTCGCTGGTGGGCGCCAATGCGTTCTGCGTGGCGTACAACCTGGTCGAAGGCGCCAGGCGCCGGGCAGCGGGCGGACGGCAGACGCGCGGCGAACTGGCGGCCGATGCGGCGGCCTCCAGCAACGGACAGGCCGAATTCGAGGAGCGGATCGCGGTTCTTGCCGCCGGGCAGAATGTCGAATGGCGCCTCACCGAGGCGCAACTCCTGCCGAGGGGACGCGGTACGATGCAGGCTGGCGATCGAACGCAAGGCGTTCGCGCCGTCGTCGGCGCGCCGGCCACACCGGCAATGCCGATCAACGGCCAATCCGCAATCCGCGATGCGCACATCCCCTCTCCCTACCTGGCCGGCCTCGCTGCGGCTTTGTTCACAGTCGTCTTCGGCAGCCTGGCGCAGGTGCGCACCTTCCTTGTGGGGTTTCAAAACGCCGCCGATATCGGCGCGCTGGAGCGCTCCCTCTTCGGCAACGACCCGCTCACCGCGACGCTGAACGGCCTGTGGCGCGTCGCCAGCGGGCAAACGGCGCTGCCGGTTGCCATTGACCACTGGTATTGGAACGCCACGCGCCTCTTCGGCTCGCTCAACAGCAGTTCGGATTTTGCCGAGTTTCCCTTCTTCGCCTTCCTGTACGCCGATCTGCACGCGCACATGATTGTGATGCCGTTCGTCGTGATGGCGCTGGCCTGGGCGCTGGCCTATCTGCAAGGCTTTAGGGAGAAGCGCGGCTGGATCGAGTCGGTCGCGTTCTGGGCCATTGGCGGGCTGGTCGTCGGCGTGACGCGCCCCTCTAACACCTGGGACTACCCGATGTACCTGGCGCTGGCGGTCAGTGCAATCCTAGGCGCACAATTGCTGCACGGCTTCTCGTTCTCGCGCGCGGGAGTGTGGGGCCTCGTCTGGCGCATCGGCCTGCTCACCGGCCTCTCCCTCCTCTTTTACCAGCCATTCGATCGTTGGGTGGCCGTGCCGCTCACCGAGCTGGAGTTGTGGCGCAACAGCAAAACGATGGTCGAGGCCTATCTCTATCACCTCGGCCTGTTCCTGTTCCTGGCGCTCACCTTCCTGGTCATCGAGACGCGGCGCTGGCTGGCGGAGACTCCGGCTACGGTCCTGCACAAGGCCCGCGAGTGGGCCACGACGCTGCTCCTCGCAGTCGTCGCCTTCCTCGTCACCCTGGCGCTATTCTGGTACCTCGAGATCCGCATCGCCGTCATCGCCCTGCCGCTGATGGTGTGGGCGGGCCTGCTCCTGCTGCGCGCGCGTGCCGCGTTGCCGGTGGAGAAGCGCGTTTCGCTCTTTCTGCTCGGCACCGCGCTGGCCGTGACGTTGTTCGTGGACGTGGCCGTGCTCGACGGCGACCGGATGAACACGTTCTTCAAACTCTATATCCAGGTGTGGCTGCTGCTCAGCGTAGCCGCCGGCGCCTGGCTGGCCTGGGCCTGGGCGGAGCGGCAGCGCGCCCGCGCTGCGACGCGCGCGGCCTGGCGCAACGGCTGGACGATGGCCCTCGTTGTGCTCATCGGCGCGGCAGCGCTGTACACCGTCACCGCCGCCTCGGCCAAGATGCGCGACCGCTTCCCGGCTTTTGGCGTGGATAACGGCGGCTGCCAGGCCATCCCCGGAATGGCGCTGCCCTACACGCGCGGCTTGCCGCCCGAGGACCAGCCAGGCGGCCTGAACGGCTTGAACTTCATGACCTTCAGCGCTTACTGCGACCGTGACCGTTTCCTGCCGCTCGTCTACGACTATGAAGCCATCCGCTGGCTGCAAGACAACGTGGTCGGCTCGCCCGTGCTGGTGGAGGCGCAGACCTTCGACCTGTACAAAATGAGCAGCCGCTATGCCTGGAACACGGGCCTGCCCAATGTGGTGGGCTGGGATTGGCACCAGCGCCAGCAGCGCGGGGCTGCGCCGACTCAGTTCATCAGCCGGCGCGGGGCGCAGGTTTCGGTGTTCTACTGCATTGGCATGGCGCCGGAGCAGCTTGGGCAGTGGCCGGTGTGCTCGGCGACGCTCGGCTTCGATCCCGAGTCCGCCAGTTTGTTGAGCGAACCGGAGCTGGCCAACAGCTGGGCGCTCGATTTCATTCAGAGATACGACGCGCGCTACATCGTCGTCGGCCCGCTGGAGCGCGCCTACTACCCGCCCGAGGGCCTGGCGAAGTTCGACCGCCTGGCAGACGAGGGCCTGCTGGCTGCGGTTTACAAAAATCCCGGCGTGACGATTTACGAAGTGCAGGCCGCGTTGGGAGCGGTGGAGTGAGTCAACACGAAGTCGAAAGCCAGATTGTTGTGGAAGTCAAAGTAGCATCCGCCTTTCACGCGCGCCACGAAGCTCAAGCGCTGAACTACCTGGCTGCAACCAACTTGCGATTAGCCATCCTGCTCAACTTCGGTGCCGACAAACTTCAGCATAAACGCATCGTCCGCTAGCGACTATTCCTATTCGCGCCCATTCGTGCTCATTCGTGTTCATTCGTGTTCACCTTTGCCAAGTCATGTTCACCTGGTAACTACTCAGCCGCATCCTTCGACTGCGCGGCGCGCGCCCTTCGACTGCGCTGACCAGAAAATAGGTCGCTCCGACTGATGCGTCCAGTCGAGCCTCAAGCCACGGGCGTTACGCCATGGCCACGGGAACCAACTCAACGGCATAGCCGAGCGACTTGAGCTTTCG
>JBBIQY010000026.1:0-40621 GCA_037442085.1 Anaerolineae bacterium | reverse complement strand
GATTCCTGATTGGAGGCTGGGGTCGAGTGGCCCATTCTAAATCACCAATCTTCTGTCGGCAATCAAAAATCCTTATGTGCGCTTGACGCCTGCCTTTGCGGGCTGATAAACTCCCTTCCCGTTAGTGGAAAGCGCAAGAAACAGTCCGGGCACGATGGGGGAGCTGGAGACCAACCATTGGCTGAGAAGACGAAAATTCCCCTCCCTGCTATTCTGGCGCGGCCTGAAACATGGTTAAGCATTTTGGTCTATGGCCTGCTGACCACGGTTTTGCTGGCCGCGGTTTGGATCGCGCAACTGGGCACGGCAACCGCGGACCCCGGGCCGAGCGCGGACCCGGCCAGCGCGACGCCAACCGCGCTGCCGCTCGCGTCCCAGGCCGTGACCCCCGCCGGCGCAACGTTCCCTACCCTTGAGCCGTTTGCGCTGGAGCCGGCGATCTTCTCTCGCCTGGCCGACCCGAACACCAACATCCCGACGCGCGCCCGCGCCACCATCGAGGCTTATACTGTCGAGAAGGGCGATACGATCTTCGGTATCGCGGCCAAGTTCAACCTCAAGCCGGAGACGATCCTGTGGGGCAATCCTGAGTTGGTGGACAATGTGAACCTTCTGCGGCCGGGCAAGGTGCTCAACATCCTGCCGATTGACGGCGCGTTGCGCGTCGTTCAGCCCAACGACACGCTGGAGAAAATTGCCCAGGTCTATCATGGCACGGTCGAGGAGATCGTGGCCTTTTCCGGCAACGACCTCGACCCCGCCGACCCACAGCTCAAGATCGGGCAGAACCTGATCATCCCCGGCGGCTGGCGCGAGACGATTCAGTGGTCTTTGCCGGTGGTCTCGCGGCGAGGACGCGGCCCCGGCGCCAGCGGCGAACCCGGCTCGTGCGCCGGGCCCTTCTCCGGGCCGAGCGGCGGTTTCAATTTCATCTGGCCGGCCAACAATCGTTTCCTCTCCGGCTGGGACTACAACCCCAACACGCATCCCGGCATTGACATCGCCGCCGGCATGGGCGCGCCCATCTACGCCTCTGAAACTGGGGTCGTCGTGTTCTCCGGCTGGAGCACGCGCGGCTATGGCAATCTGGTGATTATTGACCACGGCAACGGCTGGCAGACAGCTTATGCGCATCTTAGCCAGATCAACTATGGCTGCGGCGCGGCCATTTACCAGGGCCAGCTGGTCGGGTTGTCCGGCAGCACCGGCAACTCTACCGGCGCACACCTGCACTTCGAGATGCGCAACGAGGAGTTCGGGCGCGTCAACCCCTGGCTGTACCTGCGGTAAGCGGCTCTGTCTCCAGCGAGTACATTGACGTTGCGCCACGCCAATGACCAAGTCCTCACCCGCTGAAACGTCGTCGCCGCTGGCTCGCCTCTGGGCCGACATGGTGGCCGCCGGCTGGCGCGAGCTGACTCTGCGTTTCGTCTCGCATGGGCTGGTGCTGGGGTTGATGGTATTGACGCTGGCTCTCAGCCGCCTCACCTGGCCCACGCTGGATGACCTCGCTCTGAGCGCCGCCCCGGCAACCCCGACCGCCGAGTCGGTGCCGGGGACTGTCAACCGGCCGGCCGGCGATGGCGCTTCGGTCTCTGCGCCCGTGTTCGGGCCGCTGGTTGGCGAGACCGCTCACCTCTCCCGCGCCATCAGCCTGCACACCATCATTGCCACGCGGGGACGCGCCGAGGTCATCACTTACACGGTGCAGCCGGGCGACACGCTCTTCGGCATTGCGCAACGCTTCAACCTAAAACCGGAGACGGTTTTGTGGGGCAACTATTTCACGCTGCGAGATGACCCTCACACCCTGCGGCCGAACCAGGTGCTCAACATCCTGCCGGTGGATGGCACCTACCACTTCGTGACGGAGGGGAACACCCTGGAGCAGATCGCCCGCTTCTATCGCGTCACGCCGGATGTGATCGTGAACTGGGAAGGCAACGGCCTCGACCCGGCGCAACCGATGCTCAAGCCTAACACCTACCTGGTTATTCCGGGCGGCGTGCGCAAACTCCAGGCCTGGGTGCTGCCCAGCCTGCCGCGCACGGCCCGAACGAGCGCGCGCCCCAGCAGCAACTTCGGCCAATGCCCGGGCGGCTATACGGGTATCCTCGGCAGCGGCACCTTCGTCTGGCCGACGCGGGCGCGCACGCTGTCCGGCAACGATTACTCCAGCATCCACCGCGGCATTGACATCCGCGCCGGCCTCGGCGACCCGGTCGTGGCGGTGGACAATGGCGTGGTGACGTATGCCGGCTGGAACGAGTGGGGCTATGGCAATCTGGTGGTGATTGATCACGGTAACGGTTGGGAGAGCGTGTATGCTCACCTCAATCAGTGGAATGTGCAGTGCGGCCAGAGCGTGACTCAGGGAGAGTTGATCGGCGCGGCGGGGAACACCGGTCGGTCTTCCGGCCCCCATCTGCATTTCGAGTTGCGCTTCAACGCGGGGTTCGTGAACCCGTGGACGGTGCTGCCGTAGGGAGGCTCAGCGCTTCAACAGCGGCAACGAAAAGCCGAAGGTGCTGCCGCTGCCCTCTTCGCTCGACACCCAGACCCGGCCATTGTGCCGCTCGATGATGGCTTTGACGATCGCCAGCCCCAGGCCGGTGCCGGAGGTGCGGCGCGAGGCCTCGCCGGGGACCCGGTAAAAACGCTCGAACAACCGGCCCTGCGCCGCGAAGGGAATGCCGGGGCCGTTGTCGGTCATCTCGCAGATAGCCTGCCCGTCGGCCTCGCGATAGCGGACGCGGATGCTGCCGCCAGGGGGCGTGTACTTCACCGCATTGCTGACCAGATTGGCTATGGCGCGGTGTAGCCAGCCTTCGTCCCCCAGCACCGACCCGCCGATCATTTCGCCATCGTAATCCAGGCGAACGTTCTTTTCGCGGGCGGTCGGGCGAAACTCCTGCACCACGCGCTGGGCAAGGTAGCTGAGTTCAACCGCCGAGAAGGCCGGCTCCGCCGGACCGCGCACCTGGTCCAGGTTGAGCACCTGGTCCACCAGCCGGCTCATGCGTTCCAGGCCGGATTGCAGCATCAGGAAGCACTGCTCCTGCTCCGGCGTCAGTTTCGGCAGCAGATCCCGTAACAGGTTAAGCGTGCCCTGCATCGAGTTGAGTGGGTTGCGCAGGTCGTGGGTGGCGGACTGGATGGCCTCGGTCTTCCACTGCTCGGCGTGCTTCAGGTGTGTGACATCGCGCAGGATCATCACCCAGCCAAGCGGATCTTCGCCTTCACCCTGCACAGGCGATAAAGTGGCGATGAAGTTAAGGTCGGCGCGCAGCTCCAGCTCGAAGACCAGTGATTGCGGCAGCCCCTGTTCGCGCACACGTTCCAGCCAGCGGCCCAGGTCGTAATTGAGGAGAGCGAGGGGTTGGCCCAGGGCATGGGCGGCGGGAACGTCGAACAACCGCTCGGCAGCCGGGTTCAGCAAGGTGATCGAACCAGCCGGATCGGTGGCAATGATCGCCTCACTTACCGAGCGGACAATAGCATCCAGGCGGCGCGAGTCTTGGTAGTCCGGGATCATCCAACCCAAATTGTAATCGGTTTGAAAAGTTGCGTCGAGTAGGTTTACGGCCCGTTATCAGGGCCGCGGTTGACGAAACGCCGATACCAGGTCAGCAGGATCGTCTCATCGAAAGTTTGCAAATTTAGCTGGTGCCCCCAGGCCAAGGCAACGATCGGCGCCGGCAACTCGCCGTCGTAGGTGGTGATGAGGACTTTGCGCTGATTGAATTGTGACTCCACCAGGTCGGCATTTTCCAAAAAGGCCCGGAACCGGTTCTGCAAGTCGGCGCAGTCCGCTTCGCACTGATATAGGATGACGATGCCGCCGCGCGCCAGGTTGTTGAGGTAATTACCGGGCGGCACCGCCGTCTCCGCCAACCCCCACGGCGCACCGCGATTATAGTGCGTGCCGGACGACGGCGGATCGTTGAGGAAGATCAACTCTACGCCCTCGGCCACCACGCCGCGGCCTTCGTCCGGAATGATTTGCTCACCGGGCAACGCGCCGGGGCGAATGTTGCGGATGACGACGGCGATCACCAGCACCACCGTCAGCGCCAGGGTGCCCAGGATGACGACGTTCCAGGCCAGCGAGGTGCGCCGACTCGCGGCGCGGCGCTCCTGCCGCTTGGCGACGTGGCCGGCCACAGCCGGCTTTTCAACCGGCGTCGCTTTCCGAGTGGGGAGCGTTTCCTTGGCTGCGGCTTTGCGTGCGCCCTTGCGGGACGCGTGCCCGTGCACATCGCCGGCTTTCGAGTCGCTCACGATCTGCCTCCAGAGACGAAACAGAGCCGGTTGTCACCAGCTCTGTTGGACAGGTGTGCGCCTGAAGGGATTCGAACCCCTGGCCTTTTGCTCCGCAAGCAAACGCTCTAATCCAACTGAGCTACAGGCGCAGATCAATTTTCGATTTGAGACTTCTGAGTACAGATTGTCAATCCAAAATCAAAAATCGTCAATCCACAAACTCAAGGCGGGGAGGGAGGGATTTGAACCCTCGGTACAGGTTTAGAAGCCCGTACAAGCACTTAGCAGGCGCTCCCGATCGACCATACTCCGGCACCTCCCCGAGTGCGCTCACGAACCAGGCCGAAGGCGGAGGGAGAGGGATTCGAACCCCCGGTGAGCGTACGCCCACAGTTGTTTTCAAGACAACCGCCTTAGTCCACTCGGCCATCCCTCCCGCATGTTCCTTTGGGCGCGCGCGATTGTACCATATTCTCAACACCCCCATCCTGCACCTAAAATCCCATCGCGCAGCCGTCGGCCCTCGGATCGCTGCCGCCCCACAGCACCCCGTCCGGCTCGCGGCGGATGATCTGCCCTCGGCCAAACACGGCGCGGGCATAGCCGCCGATCTCCGCTTTCACCGGATGGCCGCGCGCCGCCAGCCCCTCTACCAGTTCGCGCGGCAGGCCCGTCTCCAGTAGCACGTTGCCGCCCGCGGCCTCCACATCTATGCAGAAGCGCAACCGATTCAACGCTTCCTGCGGGTCGGCGCCGTCGTCGAGCAGCGCCACGACGACCTGGGCATGCCCCTGCGGCTGCATGAAGCCGCCTATCACGCCGAACGGGCCATACAGCGAACCATCGGCGCGGGTGAGCAGGCCAGGGATGATGGTGTGATAGGGGCGCTTGCGCGGCGCGAGGGCGTTGGGGTGCGCCGGGTCGAGCGAGAAGTTGTGGCCGCGATTTTGCAGCGTGAAGCCCCAGCCTTCCGGCGTCAGACCGGTGCCGAAGCCCATGTAATTGCTGTTGATGAACGAGCAGGCATTGCCCTGCCCATCCACGGCGCAGCAGTACACCGTGCCGCCGGCGACGACGGGCGAACCGCGTTCGACGTTCGACGTAGCGCGTTGCGGGTTGATGCGTTGGCGGCGTTGCGCGGCGTAGTCGGCGGAGAGCAAAGCTGCGAGCGGAATGTCGCCAAAGGCAGGATCGGCCACATACCAACGTGCGTCCGCAAAGGCCAGGCGCAGGGCTTCGATCAGCAGGTGCCAGCGAGCCACGCTGAGCGGGTCGAGCGTAGCCAGGTCAAAGCCTTCCAAAATGTTAAGCGCCAGCAAGGCCGTCAACCCCTGCCCGTTAGGTGGACACTCCCACACGCGGTAGCCGCGATAGCTCACGCTGAGCGGCTCTTCCCAGGTCGAGGTATGCGCGGCCAGGTCGGCTTCGGTCAGCACGCCGCCCGCCCGTTGCACGGTCTGCGCGATGGTACGGGCGATCTCGCCGCGATAGAACGCTTCCGCGCCGCCCTCAGCGACAGCACGGAGGGTGCGGGCCAGGCCGGGGTTGCGGAAGAGCTCGCCCGCGCGCGGCGCCCGTCCATTGATGAGCAACTCGGCGCTAAGCCGCGAACCAAGCCGGGATGCGCCTCGCTCCCAGAAGTGCGCCGTTAGTGGCGCGACCGGGAAACCCGCCTCCGCCAACTCAATCGCCGGGCTAAGTATCTGCGTCAGCGGCAACGAGCCATGCCGTGCGATCAGATCACACCAGCCGGCGCACGCGCCGGGCACAGTCACGGTATGGGCGTGAAAGGCGTCGGCGAAGGAGGCGCCAGACGCGAGGCCCTGCGATTCGATCAGCTCGATGGTGAGCGCCGCCGGCGCACGGCCCGAGCCGTTGAGCGCAGTCACCGTTCGCGTGCGCGCCTCGTAATACAGCGCAAACATATCGCCGCCGATCCCGGTCGAGGTTGGTTCGGTGACGTTGAGCGCGGCGGCCATGGCGACGGCGGCGTCGGCGGCGTTGCCGCCTGCCACCAGCATGGAAAGGCCGGCCTGGGAGGCCAGCGGCTGGCTGGAGGCGACCAGGCCACGCCGGGCAAGGACAGGCGAGCGGTAGGAGTTAAAGACAGGTTCCAGCGAGACCATGGCCGCAGTTTAAGGTCAGGCGCCGTCTGGGTCAACCGAGCCAAGCCCGTTTGCCGCCGCCCTTGCCTTTTTCCTGCCCCTGTGGATAATCTAGTCTCACCAGATTTTTACTTTGAATAGACAGATGGGAGGTGGTTGATTGGGTCGGACCAACTCGCGATGTTGCAGCGATTCATTTTTCCTGGCACCCATCCACTAACAACGAGGAGAAAAAGAGATGAAACGCATGTCGCTCGCTTTTTCGGCGATTATCATTGCCAGCCTGGTGCTGGGGGCTTGCGCGCCGGCGACGCCGGCTTTCCAACCGCCCACCGACGCCATCGGCGTGGTAACCATCCCACCCGGTGACCCCATCCACATCGCCTTCTGGGGCGTGATCGCCGGCCCGGATGCGACCCTGGGCGAAGACTCCAAGCGCGGGGTGGAGATCGCGATTGACGACCGGGGCGGGAAACTGCTCGGTCGAGATATCAAGCTGACCGCGGAAGATTCCGGCTGTAACGCCGAGGGCGGCACGACTGCGGCCACCAAGCTCTCCGTGGACACGTCCATCGTGGCGCTCATCGGCTCATCGTGCTCGAGCGAGGCGGCGGCCGGCGTGCCCATCCTCACCAAGGCCGGTTTTGTGACAGTGTCGCCGTCCAACACCCGCCCGCATTTCACCGACCCCGCGCAACGCGGCCCCGGCGGCGCGCTGGAGAAGGACTTTGCCGGCTACCTGCGCACGGCGCACAGCGACGCCATCCAGGGTGCGGTCGCGGCGAAGTTCGCCTGGGAATTTCTGCAGGCCAAGAAGGCGGCGACGATTCACGATGGCAGCCCGTACGCCGAAGCGCTCCAGCAGGTGTTCGCTGACGAGTTCCGGAAGTTGGGCGGCACTATCACCTCGCAGGAGGCGATCGGCCCCACCGACACCGACATGCGCCCGGTGCTGACCAAGATCGCCGCCGACAAGCCGGAGGTCGTCTACTATCCGATCTTCGTCGCCGCGGGCGGTTTTGTCACCGCGCAGGCCAAAGAAGTGGCCGGACTGGAGACGGCGGTGCTGATGGGCGCGGATGGCATGTTCTCGCCCGACTTCATCAAGGGCGCCGGGCCGGCGGCGGAGGGCATGTACCTCTCCAGCCCGGACTTCACCGCGTTCGGCCCGGGCTATCAGGATTTCCTCAATAAGCATAAGGCCAAATACGGCGTCGACGTGCTGAGCATCTTCCACGCCCACGCCTACGATGCGGCCAACATCGTCCTCAACGCCATCGAGAAAGTGGCCGTCACCGGTCCGGATGGCACGATCTACATCGGGCGGCAGGCGCTGCGCGACGCGCTCTTTGCCACCAAGGATCACAAGGGCATCACGGGCACCCTGTCGTGCAACCCGTATGGTGACTGCAGCGCCCCGGTGATCGCGATCTACAAAGTCACGGCGCGCGAGACCGGGGGCCAGTGGCCACCGGAGAAGCCGTTCTGGAAGCCGTAAGCCTGTGACGATGCCACTTTTAGCGGCCACGTAATTTCGGGGATGAGCCGATTTCTGCCCGGCTCATCCCCCTTGTTTAATCTGGAGAGACCGGATGTATGCCAGCCTGGTCGAAAAACTGACGGATTGGTCAGTCATCTCTGTGCTGTGGGCGTTTCGTGTTGTCGTCATCCTGGTGGTGTTGGTCGGCTCGATGCTGACGCTGCTGAGCGGCAAATACACGAGCGAACACTGGCTTGATTTCATTGTCTTTGGTATTGCGCAGGGCAGCATTTATGCGCTGATCGCTCTAGGCTACACCATGGTCTACGGCGTCCTGCGCATGATCAACTTCGCCCACGGTGAGATCTTCATGTCGGGCGCCTTCAGCGCCTACTTCGTGGCCGATGCGCTGGGGAGCTCCGGTTTTCTGGATCGCAACCCGGTCGTAGCGCTGCTGGTGGTGATCTTGGCGGCTATGTCCATCTCGACCGCGCTGGCTGTTCTGGTGGAACGCATCGCCTACCGACCGCTGCGCACGGCGCCCCGCCTGGTGCCGCTGATCTGCGCCATCGGCGCCTCTTTCGTGCTCCAGTACACTTTTCGGGGCCTGTTCGGGCCGGGCATTTACGCTTACCCGACCGTCGAAGTGCTCCAGGGCGAGTGGACGATCCTGGGCGTCGGCGTCCTGAAGACGCAGGTGGTGGTGATCGTCGCCGCCGTGCTGATGATGCTGGGACTGTACCTGGTGGTGATGCGCACCAAGATCGGCAAGGCCATGCGCGCCGTCTCGGAGGACAAGGACACGGCCGCCCTGATGGGCATCAACGTGGACCGGGTGATCGTGGCGACGTTTGCCATCGGCGCAGCCATGGCCGGCGCGGCCGGGGTGCTGTATGCGCTGATCTTCCGGCAGGTCAACTTCTTCATGGGCTTTGTCCCCGGCGTCAAAGCCTTCACCTCGGCGGTGCTGGGCGGCATCGGCAACATCCCCGGCGCTATGCTCGGCGGGCTGTTCCTCGGCCTGTTCGAGTCCGTCGGCCCGGCTCTGTTTCTGGACGGGCTGGGTATTGTCGCCCCGTATCAACTCAAAGACGCCATTGCTTTCACCATGCTCGTGCTGGTGCTGATCTTCCGCCCGTCGGGCATTCTGGGCGAGCGCCTGGTGGCCAAGAAGGCCTGACAGTACGCGGCACAGAGGATAAGGGATGATCCAAAAAACTCATCTTGACGTGGGGAGAGCCGTGCGCCTCGGCCTGCTCGGCGGCGCGGTCGCACTCTACATGGCGCTGGTCGGCATGGTAGGGACGTTTGCCGAGCGGCCCGTGGTCGCCGGTGTGATTTCGCTCGGGCACACCCTACTGCTTCTCACCGGCTTGGGCGCCGGCTACCTGGCGGCGCGGCGCGCTGCGGTCGGGCAGATGGCGCAACTCCTGGCGGGTGTTCTGGCCGGGCTGATGGTTGGGGTAATACTCAGCCTGTTAGTCGTGATCGGCAACTCCATCAACCTGCGCGCCGTATTTCTCAACGCCTCCCAGGATCTGTATTCGCTGTTGACCATGGGCCAGGGACTGGCTGGCATCTGGATACCGCCAGTGGGCGGCGCGGCGCTTGGCCTGCTGACTGTCCTGATCATGCAACTACCGCCCCTGGTACGCCGGCCGCTCATCTGGGGCCTGACCGGGGTGCTGATCCTGGGCCTGTTTGCTGGCCTGCTGCGAACCCTGCTACTCGCCCAACCCGGCTGGCCGACGCTGGTGGGGCGCTTTCTCTTCGCCTCGGAAGGCCTGACAGTCGCCGGGGCGGCGATCACTTTCGGCCTGGCCGCAGCAGGCATCCTGATCTGGGCCCTGGCGGGCCCCAAGGTGCGCGGACGTCTGGACCAACTGCCTCCCGCCGGCCGCCGGACCCTGCACTGGACAACGCTCGGTCTGGGCGTGCTGCTCGCTTTGCTCCTGCCCCAGTTCTCCGGCCCATTCGTTGCACAGGTCATCGTCCTGATTGCCTTGTACACGCTCATGGGCATGGGATTGAATATAGAACTGGGCTTCGCCGGCCTGCTCGACCTGGGCTTTGTGGCCTTCTTTGCCATTGGCGCATACACGGTCGGGCTGCTCACCTCGTATGGGCAGCATGGGATTGCGGACTGGTCGTTTTGGGCGGCCGTGCCGGTGGCGGTGTTTATCGCGCTGATCGCCGGCGTGCTCCTCGGCATCCCGGTGCTGAGCATTCGGGGCGACTATCTGGCCATCGCCACCCTCGGTTTTGGCGAGATCACCCGCCTGCTGGTGGGTTCGGACTTCCTGCGGCCCTGGCTGGGCGGTTCGCAGGGCGTGCTGGCCATCCCGAAACCCTGTGTTGGCCCGCTGGGCCCGCCACAGGTGCTGGGGACCCCACGGGAGTGTTTCGGTTTGGAATTGGCCGGGCCGCAGCAGCTCTATTATCTGGCCGTGCTGGGCGTGGTGCTGATCGCATTCATCGCCTGGCGGCTGCGCGATTCGCGCCTGGGCCGGGCCTGGATGGCCATCCGCGAGGACGAGGACGTGGCCGAGGCCTTGGGAATCAATCTCGTCCAATCTAAATTGCTGGCGTATGGTTTGGGGGCGGCCTTCGCCGGCCTGAGCGGGGCGATTTTCGCTGTCATGGTGAGTTCGGTCTTCCCCCACAGCATGCAGCTCCTGGTCTCCATCAATGTCGTGGCCGTGATCATCGTAGGCGGGATCGGGAGCATCCCCGGCGTGGCGGTGGGCGCGCTGGCGCTGATCGGCCTGCCCGAGCTCTTTCGCGAGTTCGCCGAATACCGCTATCTGTTTTACGGGATCGCGCTGATCGTCATGATGCTGAGCCGGCCGGAGGGGCTGTGGCCTTCCGCCGCCATCCGGCGCGAATTGCACGTACAGGCAGAAGAAGGCGAGGCGGCCTCGGCCGAGGCCTCTCCTCGCGCTGTCTCGACAAGTTAGACCCCAGGAGCGCCTATGGCCATTCTCACCGCCAATAAGGTGACCAAACGCTTCGGCGGCCTGGTTGCCATCAGCAGGCTGGATTTTAAGATCGCGAAGGGGGCCATCGCCAGCATCATCGGCCCCAACGGTGCCGGGAAGACGACCTTCTTCAATTGCATCACGGGCTTCAACCAGGCCGACGAGGGTGAGATCATCTTCAACGACACGCCCATCCACCGTCTGCGCCCAGATAAGATCTCGCACCTGGGCATTTCGCGCACCTACCAGAACATCCGGCTCTTCGCCAACATGACGGCGCTGGAGAATGTCCTGGTCGGACAGCACGCGCACCTGCAAGCCAGCTGGTTTGGCGCCGTGCTGAACACGCGCGCTACGCGCGAAGAGGAAAAGGCGGCGCATGAGGAGGCCCGGCGGTTGCTGCGGTTTGTGGGCCTGCAAGGTAAAGGCGATTACCTGGCTAAGAACCTGCCCTATGGCGAACAGCGCCGGCTGGAAATTGCCCGTGCGCTGGCCAACAAGCCCAAACTGTTGCTGCTCGACGAGCCGACCGCCGGCATGAACCCGCGCGAGACGGAGGACATGATCGCCTTCATCCGTCGCCTGCGGGACGAGCTCGGCATCACCATCCTGCTGATCGAGCACCATATGCGGGTGGTGATGAACATCTCCGAGTGGATCACCGTGCTGGACTACGGCGAGAAGATCGCCGAGGGCACGCCGGCGGAGATTCAGAGCAACCCGCGCGTCATTGAAGCCTACCTGGGGCGAGGCGTCACGGCCGAAGTATTGCGCCAGGGCGCTCAAGTAAGCGCGGCAGGCGCTGCCGCAGCTATGGAGTAGGCCCTCATGCCACTGCTCGAAGTGGATGATATCCACACCTACTACGGCCACATCCACGCGCTCAAAGGCATATCGCTCACCGTGGATAAGGGGGAGATCGTCACCCTCATTGGCGCAAACGGTGCAGGCAAGAGCACAACCCTTAACACCATCAGCGGGTTGTTGCGGCCCCGGCAGGGGCACATCCGCCTGAATGGCGAGGACCTGGGTGTGTACCCGGCGCACGAGATCGTGACCAAGGGCATTATCCAGGTGCCGGAAGGGCGGCACGTGTTCAGCCGGCTGACCGTGATGGAAAACCTGGAGATGGGGGCCTATACCCAGAGCGATCGCCTGCGCATCCGCGACACCATCGAGCGCGTGTTCACGCTCCTCCCCCGCCTCAAGGAACGGCGCACCCAGGTGGCAGGCACGCTGAGCGGCGGCGAGCAGCAGATGCTGGCGATAGGCCGAGCGCTGATGGCGCACCCCACGGTGCTGCTGCTGGACGAGCCTTCCATGGGCCTGGCGCCCGTGTTGGTGGACAGCATCTTCGACATCATCAAGCAGCTACACAACGACGGTACGACGATCCTGCTCGTGGAGCAGAACGCACGCATGGCCTTGCAAATCGCCGACCGGGGCTACGTGCTCCAGACCGGCCAGGTGGTCTTGAGCGACACCGCCGAGAAACTGCGCCAAGACGAGACCGTCAAGAAGGCCTATCTCGGGCTGACCTGACCACTGCGCCTCGGCCTCCCGGCGCCACGATGCGAACATCAGCCTATTTGAGCGTCGTCAGCGTCGCTGCCGCAGTGCTGATCGCGACAGCCTGCTCGGCCCCCGTCTCGACCGCTCCGACCGAGACACCCTCCCCCACCGACGTCTGGCTCTCGTTGTTCCAGAAGACCCCCTACCCGTATACTACGCCGCTCCCGCCGCACACGCCTACCGTCCTGGACGCCACCTACGTAAAGTGGGACCCCAAAACAGCCACGCCTGTCCCCTGCCGGCGCTGCCCCGATTACGCGCCGGAAGGCGGCCTGTGGAAAATGAGTCTGGACCGAGGTGTGTTCAGATACTTCCATACCGTCACCGGCTGGAAGAGCATAGCTTCCTTCGCCGTAGCTGGAGACCGCTTCATCCTGTTCAACGACCCGTACTGCCCCACCGAGATAGGCCTGTACACCTGGACCCTGGAGGCCGGATATCTGACCTTCGTGGAGATTGATGACCCGTGCGCCATCCGCCTGCGGGCAAAGAACCTGACCAGCCTCCCCTGGGCCTCGTGCCAGCCGCCATCGGTAGAAGCGGCCGTGACCGACCACTGGCCCAAGCCGGACGGCTGCTGAGATTCGAAACGGTGCGCCTCCCGCCGCTCGGCTAGGCGGTGCGCCCGACAGAGTCTGGCGCCGTGCATCGTAAAGACTCTGTCAAGGATGGCCCTTTCCTCCCAATTGCCGCCGGAGAGGCACTACGTTATACTCAGATGCGGGAAGGGTTCCGCAATGTCTGGTGTAAAAAATGGCAGAATAAACGCCGATACGCTGTACCAACGCGCCCGGCTTGCCATTCGCGAACGGCAATTGGAAGAAGCGCGCCGTTTGCTCACAGAAGCCGTGCGCGCCGACCCGCGCCATGAGAACGCCTGGCTGGCGCTGGCCTCGGCGCTGACCGATATGAACCAGGCGATTGACTGCCTGAAGCGCGTGCTCGTCATCAATCCCCAAAATAAGACCGCCCAAGACTGGTTGAAGATGGCGCTGCAGGAACGCGCCCGCCAGGAGGCGGTCGCCGAAGTCAACAGCGAAGCCGACGACCCCGATCTCCTGCTCGAGGCGCCGGGCGACGAGGATCGGCCTGTCCCGCGCCTGGGCAAATACCTCCTCGACTACCGCTTTATCACCACGAGCCAGCTCAAAGCCGCCCTGCAGACCCAGCGCCTCGAAGCCAAGACCGGCACGCTGCGCCGCCTCGGCGACATCCTGGTGGAACAGGGCGCGCTGAGCCGCGACCGCCTGGACTTTGCGCTGCGCGAGCAGAACCGCAATTTTTTCAGCCTGATTGACGAATAGCCGATTGTCTGGCAAGCTAGCCTCCAAACCGAAGCCCGGCACAGCAACCCGGCCGGCTTCGGTTCGTAGACTCGTCGTGGAGGCGCTTCACCATGGCTGAACAAAAACGCAACCTGCTCGGCCCCTACATCCCGGAAGGGAATTTTTTCCGCGAAACGATCCAGCAGCTCAAGTTGGTTTACAACCTGATGCTGGACGAACGCGTGCCGGCGCTGACCAAGCTGATCCCTTTATTGTCGGTGGGCTATCTGCTCTTCCCAGTGGACATGCTGCCCGACATTTTTGTCGGCCTCGGCCAGTTGGACGACCTCGCCGTAGTGATGCTCGGCCTGCGCTTCTTCCTGGAGCTGGCCCCGCCGGAGGTGGTGCGCGAACAGCTCAAGCGCATTGTGCAGAGCGGCCACTGGAGCGTCGCAGACAACCCAACCTCCGGCAGCGATCAGCCCAACGCCGATGGCGATGTGATCGAGGGAAGCTACCGCCAAGACGACTAAGCCCCTATCTCTACACTAAACTGAGGGTCTGGCTAAGGCAATGCCCTCGCCAGAGCCGGATCAAACCGCCAAGTCGAAGTTTAGAGATAAGCTCCAACCGACCTGTCGGCAAATGACTTTTACTGCCCACGCTCGGTGATGGCGGTTTTCGATTCGTGGATTCAGAGAACTGCAGTTTGTGCCCGCCGCGAATCTCATTTCGCAGCAACGAGCCGCTCTGCGATGATCGCCACCCAATCCTCGAGCTGCTCCTGCGCCGTCAACGATAAGCCATGCCGGTGCAGCGCGGCGCGCACCTCATAAGCCTGTGAATCGAGGATGCCGGAGAGCACGATCAGGCCGCCTGGCTCGACGAGATCGGCCAGGCCTTCCTCGAATAGGCGAACGATCACCGTTGCCAGGATATTCGCCAGGACGAGCGGCGCGCGCGCGCCGGCGGCAAGTAGCTCGGCCAGCGATCCCGGTTCGACGCGGATCCGGTCGGCGACGGCGTTGGCCGCCACGTTTTCGCGCGCCACCCGCACGGCTTCCACATCAATATCGTAAGCCAGCACCTGGCTCGCGCCGAGTTTGGCGGCAGCGATAGCCAGGATGCCGGAGCCGGTCCCCAGATCAATCACGGGCTGGCCCGGCCTGAGATGGCGCTCGACGGCGCTCAGACAGAGCTGCGTGGTGGGATGTGTGCCGGTGCCAAAGGCCATGCCGGGATCGAGGCGGATCGGCACGTCACCGGGCGCGAGTGGGGGGTCGAGCCAGGCGGGGATCACCATCAACCGCCGGCCCACCCGCAGCGGCTTGAAGTTCGCTTTCCAGGCCTCTGACCAGTCCTGTTCAACGATGGGGGTATAGGCCGGCATGGGCAGCGGCAGAAGCTGGCCGAGGTGCCACAGGCTTTCTTCGAGCCGGGCGCGTGTCCGTTCGAGATCAGCGTCCGCCGGCAGGTAGGCGCGCACGATCACATCACCCACCGGCACGCCGTGATCATCTGGGGTGACCAGGAATCGGGTCGCTTCCACGGCCACGCCCGCCGGCGCAAAACGCGCCAAAACCTCGCTCACCGCCTCCGCCGCCTCGGCGCTGACGGTCAAGGAAACCTCGAGCCAATTCATGCAGTTATCAGTCGCGAATGATGGACGTTGCCGGATGGCTATTCGGTGAGCGCATCGCGCAGGCGGTCGAGCAGGCCCCGTTCGAGAGGCACGGCGTCGGCGCTCAGGCTCTTACGGAGTTCCTCGAGTAGCTTCTTCTGTTCGCGGCTGAGGTCGTGCGGCGTGGTGACGTTGAGGATGACGAACAGGTCCCCTCTGCCGCTGCGTTGCACGTGCGGCGCGCCCTTGCCGCGCAGCTGGAAGATCGTGCCGGACTGAGTGCCGGCCGGGATCTTCAATTTCTCAGGCCCATAGGGCGTCTGAATCTGCACGTCGGCGCCGAGCGCAGCCTGCGCGACGTTCACGGCCACCTCCAGGAACAGGTCGTCGTTGCGGCGGCGGAAGTATTTGTGCGCGGCCACGGTGATGACGACATACAGATTACCGTTCGGCCCGCCGTTCAGGCCCGGCTCGCCCTCGCCGCTCAACCGTATCTGCGTGCCGGTGTTGACGCCGGGCGGCACACTGATGGTCAGCCGCCGCGTCCTGCGCACGTGGGTCCGGCCGCCGCACGTCTTACACGGCGTGTTGATCACCTCGCCGACGCCCCGGCACTGCGGGCAGGTGGTCACATTGACCATCGAGCCGAGGAAGGTCTGGCGCACCTGGCGGACTTCACCGGTGCCCCTGCAGGTGCTGCAGCGCACAGGCGAGGTCCCCGGCTCGGCGCCGCTGCCCCGGCACGCTTCGCACACTTCACTGCGCGTGATCTCGATCTCCTTCTCCAGGCCAAAGAGGGACTCTTCAAAGGTGAGGCTGAGGTCGTAGCGCAAGTCCTGGCCGCGGCGCGGGGCGCGCCGTGAGGTGCTGCGGCTTGCGCCGCCGAACCCGCCGAAGAATGTCTCGAAGATATCCTCCACCCCAAAGCCGGTGAAGTCCGCAGCGCCGCTGCCAAACCCGCCGTTGACGCCTGCATGGCCGAAGCGGTCGTAGGCCGCACGCTTCTGTTCATCGGAGAGTACGGCGTAGGCCTCGTTGATCTCCTTGAATTTTTCGTCGGCGCCCGGCTCCTTGTTCACGTCCGGGTGATATTGCTTGGCCAAACGCCGAAACGCGGACTTCAACTCATCCGTGCTCGCCGACCGGCTGACGCCCAGGATTTCGTAGTAATCGCGTCTGGTGGCCACGGCTTATAGGGATGAAGGCGGAAGGATGAAAGCGACTTCATCCTTCATCCTTCCACTTACGCTTCCTTGAACTGCCCCTCGACCACATCGTCACCGCCCGGCTTCCGGTCATCGCCGCCCGGCGCGGGGCTGCCGTCGCCGCCCATGCTCGGGCCGGCGCCGGGCTGGCCGTACATCGCCGCGCCGATCTTCTGCACCGACTGGTACAGCTCATCCGTCGCGCGTTTGATGGCGGCCTGATCCTTGCCCTCGAGGGCGGACTTCACCGCCGCTACCCTGGCCTCGACTTCGCTCTTGACGTCCGCCGGTATTTTGTCGCCGCCATCACGCAGCGCCTTCTCGGCGGTGAACACCGCCGCGTCGGCGGCATTGCGCGTCTCGACCTCCTCTTTACGCTTCCTGTCCTCGGCGGCATGTCGCTCGGCGTCCTTGACCATCCGCTCGACTTCTTCTTTGGAGAGGCCGGACGAAGCGGTGATGGTGATGTGTTGGCTCTTGCCGGTCGCCTTGTCCTGGGCCGAGACCTTGAGGATGCCGTCGGCGTCAATATCGAATGTCACTTCGATCTGTGGTACGCCGCGCGGCGCGGGCGGGATGCCATCCAGGATGAAGTTGCCGAGCAGTTTGTTGTCGGCCGCCATCGGGCGCTCGCCTTGCACGACCTTGATTTCCACCGACGTCTGCATATCGGAGGCGGTCGAAAAGATCTGGCTCTTACGCGTGGGGATGGTGGTGTTGCGCTCGATCAGAGGCGTCGCCACGCCGCCCAGCGTCTCGATGGAAAGCGTCAGCGGCGTCACGTCGAGCAGCAGGATGTCTTTGACCTCGCCGCCCAACACGCCGGCCTGGATGGCCGCCCCCACCGCCACCACCTCATCCGGATTAACGCTACGGTTCAGCTCCTTGTTATTGAAGATCCGGCGCACGGCCTCCTGCACGGCGGGCATCCGCGTCATACCGCCCACCAGCACCACTTCATCAATCTGGCTCGGCTTGAGGCCGGCGTCTTCCAGCGCCTGCATCACCGGCCGCACCGAGCGCTGGATCAGGTCATCGCACAGCTGCTCGAGCTTGGCGCGGCTGAGCGTCATATTCAGGTGTTTCGGGCCGCTGGCATCGGCGGTGATGAAGGGCAAGTTGATCTCACTCTGCATCACGGTGGAGAGTTCGATCTTGGCCTTCTCCGCCGCTTCCTTCAGGCGCTGGAGGGCTTGCCGGTCGGTGCGCAGGTCAATGCCCTGGTCCTTCTTGAACTCATCAGCGACCCAGTTGATGATGCGTTGGTCGAAGTCGTCGCCGCCGAGGAAGGTGTCGCCGTTGGTGGAGCGCACCTCGAAGACGCCGTCACCCACATCGAGGATGGAGATATCGAAGGTGCCGCCGCCCAGGTCGTAGACGGCGATCTTTTCTTCCTTCTTCTTGTCGAGGCCGTAAGCTAGCGAGGAGGCCGTCGGCTCGTTGATGATGCGCAGCACTTCCAGGCCGGCGATGCGGCCGGCGTCCTTGGTCGCCTGGCGTTGCGAGTCGTTGAAGTAGGCAGGCACGGTGATGACGGCCTGGGTCACCGGCTCACCCAGATAGGCTTCGGCATCGGCCTTGATCTTCTGCAGGATCATGGCGCTGATTTCCGGCGGCGAATACTCCTTGCCGCCCATGGTCACGCGCACATCGCCGTTGGGCGCGGCGGTCACTTTATAGGGCACGACCTTGAGCGCCCGCTGCACCTCGGGGTCGTTGAACTTGCGGCCCATGAAACGCTTGACGGAGAAGATGGTGTTCTCCGGGTTGAGCACGGCCTGGCGGCGGGCCACCTGCCCCACCATCCGCTCGCCGGTCTTGGGGTTCACTGCCACGACCGACGGGATCAGGCGCGAGCCTTCGGAGGAAGGGATCACCACCGGCTCACCGCCTTCCATGATGGCGACGACGGAGTTGGTGGTTCCGAGGTCTATGCCGATGATCTTTGCCATTTGAGAAAACTCCTTAGAAAGGGGTGTCGCGGGTCAGGGCGTCCGAGAGTTCATCGCGGATTGACACCTGAGGGTCTGACCCTTTGACACCTACTTGGCCACTTTCACCAGCGCCGGACGGATGACGCGGTCGCCGATTTTGTAGCCGTGCCGCAGCACTTCGATAATCTGGCCGGAAGCATGCGCCTCGCTGGCCTCGTGAACGATCGCCTCGTGCAGATTCGGGTCGAAGGTCTGGCCGTCGGCCTCGATGCGGGTGACGCCCTCCGCGTCCAGCACATTCTGGAATTTGCGGTGGATGGCGCCGACGCCCTGCGCCCATTGGGCCAGCGCCGCCGCGCCGTCCGCTTCGGTCGGTTGGTGCTTCAAGGCGCGATCCAGGTCGTCCAGCACGTCCAGGTACCGTGCAATAATCTTGCCGGTCATGTCCTGGAGCATCTCCGCGCGGTCGCGCTCGACGCGCTTCCGGTAGTTCTGGAACTCGGCCTGCGCCCGCAGCCAGCCGTCCAGATGCTCGGCGGCCTTGGCCTTCGCGGCCTCCAGCTCCCGCTCCAGCGCTTCGGTCGAGGGCAGGGCTTCGGTCGTGGGGGCCGCCGAGGCAGCACCATTGTCGGGGGTGGTTACCTTGTCTTCCTCGGTCATGATCACCGGCATCGCCTAACGCGACTCTGGCGAGAGGTCTTCGTCTCGATTCGCGTCACGCGATGCAACCTCCGGGCTTATTCGAAATAGATTTCGTAAATCAAGTTACTCATCAGCCCGGCGACGAAGCGCACGGTGGAGATGGCGCGGCCATAGGGCATGCGCTGCGGGCCGAAAACGCCGAGCGCGCCCGTGGCATAACCGGGCACGCCGTAGCGGGCCAGCACCATCGAGAAATCGCGCAGCTCCTGCCAGGCGTTGTCGCCGCCGATGACGACCTGGACGCCGCCCACCGAGGGCGCGACGGCCTTCGACAGGAATTGCTCCAGGTAGGTGCGTTCCTCCAGCACCCGGAGCGCCTGGCGCGCCGATTCGGACGAAGCGAACTCCGGTTCGGCCAGCACATTCGCCACACCATCACGGAACACCTCACCCGCGGAAAAGGCCTCCGCCTTGCGCAGCATCTCGGCCACCAGCCGAATCACTTCCTGTTCGAGCGTCGGCGCGCCGGCCTCCGCGGACGCCCGACGTTCGACGGCCAGCACCGCTTCGGCGTCCAGGCCAACGCAGGTCGCCGTGATGCGTTGCGCGGTCGCGCTCAAAACTTCCTGCGAAACCGGCTCGGCCAGCGTCAACATCTGCTGGCGCACCTCGCCGCCGCTCAGCACCAGCACCAGGAGCACCAGGCGTCCCTGTGTGGCGATCAACTCCAGGTGCTTGAAGCGCGCCTGCTCCTGGCGCGGTGCGGTGACCAAGCTGGCGCCGCGCCCATGGTGGGCGAGCACGGAGGCCGCCAACCGCATCCACTGCTCGATATCGCCGCGCGTCTGGTAAAACTGGTGGCTGATGGTGTTCTGCTCGGCGATGGGCAGCTCGGTCTCGCCGATCAGGCGCTGGACGAAATAGCGGTAACCGACTTCGGTCGGCTCACGGCCCGCCGAGGTGTGCGGCTGGCGGAGGTAGCCCATCTCCGTCAGTGTGGCCAGCTCATGACGCACCGTCGCTGAGCTCACATCCAGGCCGTACTTTTCTACGAGCGCCTTCGAACTGACCGGCGTGGCGGTATCCGTATACTCACGGATCACCAAGCTGAGAATCAGTTGCTGTCGGTCGGATAAAGGCTCCATAACGCTTACAAGTATTAGCACTCTCGGCGCGAGAGTGCCAACACGGTGACGAACATTATACCGCCTGCCAAAGTGGCAAGTCAATCGAGTGCTCGGCGAAAGACTCGTTTTCTGCTCCGAACAGGCAATTTCAGCGAACTGGCGCGCCTGGGCTATAATCGCAGTGTGGCATCCGAAATTTATCAGAGGAGCGGCGGCATGCGTCTGATCACGCGCGCAGACTGGGATGGCCTGGTATCGGCGGTACTCCTCTCCACCGTCGAACACATCGAGCACATTCAGTTTGCTTACCCCAAAGACGTGCAGGACGGCAAGGTGGTGGTGCCGGAGAACTCGATCATCGCCAACCTGCCCTACCACCCGAACTGCGTCCTGTGGTTCGACCATCACGCTTCGGAAGAGGAGATCGCTCAATCGAGCAACGCCTTCACCCCCATCCCGGGCCGGTACGCGGCTGCGCCCAGCGCCGCCCGCCTGATCTACGATTATTACGGCGGCGACGCGAAGCTGGGCCGCTACAAGGAGCTGGTTGAGGCCACCGACCGGGTGGACAGCGCCCAGTTGACGTACGACGACGTCGTCAACCCGCAAGGCTATGTCCTGCTGGCCTATACGGTGGATCCGCGCTCCGGCCTGAAGGACATCGAGCTTCAGATGTATTTCCTCATGCTGCTGGATTGGCTCAAGACCAAATCGCTCGAGGAGATTCTGGAGACGCCGGAGGTGAGGACGATGACCGACCGGCTGCGCGCGGAGGACGAACGCTTCCGCGAGGCGCTGCTGCAACACTCACGGCTGGATGGCAACGTGATCATCACCGACTTCCGCAGCCTGGCGGAAGTCCCGCCGGGCAACCGCTTCCTGATCTACACGCTGTTCCCGCAGGCCAACGTCTCGGCGCGGTTGTACGATGGCAAGGGCGGCACCATCAGCACCATCATGCTCGGGCACAGCATTTTCAACCGAACCTGCCGGACCAACCTCGGCAAACTGCTGGCCGAGTACGGCGGCGGAGGCCACCGCGGCGCAGGCACCTGCCAGTTCCCCAAAGACGAGGCCGAACCCAAGTTCCAGGAAATTATTGCCCGCTTGAAGGAAGCCGGCTAACGCTCGACGCTCAACATGATTCAGGAGTCAGGAGTACGCCCTTCAGAAGTACGTCTCTTGAACTCCAACTCCTGAATGCTGCTGCCCCCTATGCTCGAAAAACTGGCCAGGATCGAAGCCCGCTACGAAGAACTGAACCGCCTGCTGGCCCAGGGATCAAACGGCGATTACACCAAGCTGGCCGAGTATGCCAAGGAGCGCTCCGGCCTGGAGGCAATCGTCGGCGCGTACCACGACTACCAGGCGCTGCTCAAGAACCTGGCGGGCGCGCGCGAGCTGCTGTCCGACCCGACCCTGGCCGAGATGGCGACCGATGAGGTGCGGCAGCTCGAAGCGCAGAAGGAGGCGCTGGAACAGCAGCTCAAAATGCTGCTGATCCCCAAGGACCCGCGCGACGAGAAGGACGTGATCGTCGAAGTGCGCGCCGGCGCAGGCGGCGAGGAGGCTGCCATCTTCGTCGCCGACCTGTTCCGCATGTACACGCGCTACGCCGAGGGGCGGGGCTGGAAGACCGAGATCCTGTCGTCCAACGCGACGGGCGTGGGCGGCTACAAAGAAATCGTCTTCGAAGTCAAAGGCAAGGGCGCCTACTCGCGGCTCAAGTTCGAGTCCGGCGTTCACCGCGTGCAACGGGTGCCGCTGACCGAGTCCGCCGGGCGCATCCACACCTCCACCGCCACCGTTGCCGTGCTGGCCGAGATGGACGAGGTCGAAATCAACGTGCCAGAGCGCGACATCAAGATTGACACCTACCGCGCCTCCAGCGCCGGCGGCCAGAACGTGCAGAAGAACGCCACCGCCGTGCGCATCACCCACCTGCCCAGCGGCCTGGTCGTCACCTGCGAGGACGAGCGCTCGCTGACGCAGAACCGCCAGCGGGCTATGAGCATCCTGCGCGCGCGCCTGTACGAGCAGGAACTGGAGAAGCGCCAGCGGGCCGAGGCCGCCGAGCGCAAACAGCAGGTGGGCAGCGGCGAACGCAGCGAAAAGATCCGCACCTATAACTTCCCGCAATCGCGCGTCACCGACCACCGCCTCGGCAAGTCGTTCTTCAACCTGCCCGCCGTGCTCGACGGCGACCTGGACGACTTCATTGACGAGCTGGCCGCGCGCGAGGAAGCCGCCCGGCTGGCTGGTGAGGCGCTGCCGGCGGCTGCCGGTGTTGAGGATGAGGAGTAACACATGAAGTCGCGGCTTTCAGTAAATGGAAAGAAGCCCAGGATTTTGAAAGATAGGGGCTTCAAAACAGATACTCTTTACTTGGGAGATTGTTTGGATGTGCTGCCCACTCTTCCCGATGAGAGTGTCAACTTAATTGTGACCTCGCCACCTTATGCCGATCGGCGGAAGGGCAGCTATGGCGGCGTTCATCCCGATAAATACGTCGAATGGTTTTTGCCTATTGCAGCCCAACTTAAGCGCGTACTGAAGGCGGATGGCTCCTTCATTCTCAACATTAAAGAGCCAGCGGTGGACGGTGAGCGTCACACTTATGTGATGGAACTAGTCATTGCTCTGCGAAAACAGGGCTGGCTATGGACGGAAGAATACTGCTGGCACAAGAAGAACTGTTATCCGGGCAAATGGCCTAACCGTTTCCGCGATGCGTGGGAGCACTGCTATCACTTCACAAAACAGAAGCGATTTCAGATGTTCCAGGAAGCAGTGATGATTCCGATGGGCAAATGGGCGGAAAAGCGATTGGCCAAGCTGACTCGTAACGATGTAGTTCGTGACGAATCACGCTCGCAGAGCGGTTTCGGCAAGCGCGTGGCAAACTGGGTGGGACGTGACAAGGTTTACCCGACCAATGTGCTGCACCTCGCCACCGAGGTCACGAATAAACGGCATAGCGCAGCCTTTCCGCTTGAGCTGCCGTCGTGGTTCATCCGCCTCTTTACAAAACCGGGGGACATCGTCCTGGATCCGTTCATCGGCTCCGGGACAACCGCCATCGCGGCTCGAAAGCTCGGGCGGCATTTCATTGGAATCGAACTCAAACCCGAATACTTCGAGCTGGCCGAGAGAGCCATTGCCGAAATCACGCCCAGTCTCTTTGACTATGCGGAGGTGAACGGTAATGGGTGACTCGAATGCCGAACTGCGGGCCCTCATTGCCGAACGCCTGCAAGAGTTTTATCGGCGTCGGCTAAATAGGTTGAGCACACTCCGCCTCAACGGAATCCTTCAGCGCAAAAACCCGTATCTCTTCAAAGCTATTGGCACCCAAAGCGCCACCGAAATCATCGAGGGCATCCTGGCTGCCTACTTAAGTTCTTCGGAAGAAACACTGTTTGGAGATGTCTTTTTTGAACCCATAGCCAAAGCCGTCTCCGGAGGGGTGGTCTCGCCGAGCGAAGGGGTGGATATTGCCGTTGAGACAGATACCGCTTACAAAGCTATCTCAGTCAAGTCCGGCCCCAATCCTTTCAATAGTAGTCAGTCGCGCAAGCAAGATGATCAATTCAGAACCCTCCAGCGCCGGCTAAACAAACTCGGAAAACAGTTTGATCCAATCCTCGGTCATGCATATGGGCGACTTGGTCCAAAGACAAGCAGTTCTAAGCTGATTTATCGCCGATTGGCAGGACAGAGATTTTGGGAAGAGTTGGCGGGGGACCCTGACTTCTATCTCAAGTTGGTCCGTTATATGGAAGATGAAGTCATCGTGAAGCATCGCGAAGAATACCGTATCGCTTGGCAAAACGCCGTAAATAAATACCTGGGCGAGTTCATCCCCGCCTTTTGCAATCCCGATGGCAGCATCAATTGGGAGAGGCTGGTCGCCTTCAACAGTGGCGCCGATTGACACGCCGGCAACGAGCGTTGACCACCTTCTCAACCAGCGCCTTCAAGCGGCCACAGAAGTTTTGTCGCAAGCCGGCACGGACTCCCCGCGCCTCACCGCCGAAGTCCTGCTCGCGCACACGCTCGGCCTGACGCGCGCCCAACTGCTGGCCCGGCTGGAGCAGCCCCTCTCGCCCGAGCAACAGGCGCGCTACGCCGCGCTGGTGAGCCGCGCCGCCGCCGGCGAGCCGCTGGCCTACCTCACAGGCGTCCGCGAATTCCACGGCCTGGACTTCGCGGTGGACGCGCGCGTGCTCGTGCCACGTCCCGAGACCGAATTGCTGGCAGACCTGGCGCTGCGTTTCTTGGCTGCGGACAACTCAGCGAACAGGGAAAAGCGGGTGCTGGATGTGGGGACCGGCTCCGGGTGTCTGGCGGTGACGATTGCGGTCAAGCATCCGGCGGCCAGCGTGACGGCGACCGACGTGTCCGAGGAGGCGCTGGCCGTCGCCCGCGCCAACGCCGAACGGCACGGGGTCGCGCAACGCATCTCGTTTTTCCGCTCCGATCTTCTTTCCTCCTTCTTCCTTCTTCTTCCTTCTTTTGATCTGCTCTGCGCCAACCTGCCTTATATCGCCTCGGAGGAGCTGCGCGACCTGGCGGTTGCCAGACACGAGCCACGCCTGGCGCTGGACGGCGGGCCGGACGGGTTGCTGTGGATTCGGCGGCTGCTGGTGGACGCGCCGCGCGCGCTCAGGCCGGGCGGTTGTCTCTTGCTCGAAATCGGCGCGACGCAAGGGGCCGCCGTGGCGGCGCTGGCGCAGGCCGCCTTTCCGCACGGGCGCGTCACGGTGCACCGCGACCTGGCCGGCCTTGACCGCATCGTGGGCGTCATCGCGTAGAATCACTGCGAGAGACCATGCCCCTCCGCCCCGCCCGCTTCATCGGCGAAGCGATTGAAGTTCAGTTCGATCAGCCGCCCCTGCTGGAAAAAGCGCCGCCCTGCCCGAACGCCTTCACCTGGCGCGAGACCCCCTACTGCATCGTCGGCCTGCTGGAGGAGTGGCACGACTTCGCCCGCAAAGGTCGCACTGCTCGCAACATGCGGCCCGAGCACGCGGCGCGCGCCGCCGTCAAAGGCTCCCGGGGTGTGGGCCGCTATCACTTCCGCGTGCGCGCCCTCAGCCTCAACCATCCGGACGGGCAACTGTTCGAAATCTACTACGATCGCGCGCCTCGGGACTCCGACCACCGCAAAGGGCAGTGGTTCCTGGTCAGCGAATTAGCCGAGAGCGAAGCATAGGGCAGAGCGCGCTGTCGGCGCCGGAAAGCGCCCTGCGGACAACGCGCTGCTCATCTCGCCCGCTGTAACACACCACCACCCAGCATGTTGCGCCTCATTGCTCTGGACATTGACGGCACCCTGGTCGGTCACGACTTGAACATCTCGCCTCGGGTGCGGGAGGCCGTTGCCCGCGCGCTCGCCAAAGACATCGCCGTTACCCTGGCGACCGGGCGCGGCGCCGCGCCCACTACCATCTTCGCCGCGCAATTGCACCTCACCACGCCTCTGGTGTGCCTGCAGGGCGCGCAGGTGTATGACCCGACGACCGGGCGCAGCCTGCATGAAGCTCGCCTGCCGCCGGAAATCGTGCCATGGATCGTGAGCGTGGCAGCGGAGCATGACTGGCACTTGCACTTCGAAACGCCGGGCATGGTCTACATGCCGGATGGCCGCCGATCGCCCGAGGTGCTGCTCGACCTGTTCCGTGTGACGGCCATGACGCGCGTCAACGACTTTGTGAATGACATGCTGGAGGTCCCCAGCAAATTCCTGATCTCCGTACATCACCCGGCGGAGCGTGATGCCGTCGCCACCGAACTGCGCCGTCGCCTGCAGGCCGACGGCCTGACCCTCGACCTGATGGCCTCGCACCCGAACTTCATCGAAGGCCTGCCGCCCAACATCAACAAGGCCACCGGCCTGGCCTGGCTGGCCGATTACCTGGGCCTGAGCGCCGCCGACGTGCTCGCCATCGGGGACAACGACAACGACATCCCGATGCTCAAGTGGGCGGGCGTCGGCGTGGCGATGGGCAACGGCTCCCGCGGCGCGCTCGCCGCCGCCGATTGGGTCGCGCCCGGCGTGGACGAAGATGGCGTAGCCGAGGCCCTCGAGCGCTACGTGTTGACCGATGCACCTCGGCCTTGACGCCAGCCGCGTCACCGTCGCCCGCCGCACCGGCACGGAAAGTTACGCGTTGCACCTCAGCCGCGCCCTGCTGCGGCAAGCCGGCTCGCACCACGTCACGCTCTACTTCCGCGACGCGCCCGCGCCCGGCCTGTTCGACTCGGGTAAAGCGCGGATCATCCCCTTCCCGCGGCTGTGGACGCATCTGCGTCTCTCGGCGGAGATAGTTCAGCGCCCGCCCGATGTCTTGTTCGTGCCCGCGCACGTCGTGCCGGTCGTCTGCCCGGTCCCGGCGGTCGTCACCATTCATGATCTCGGCTACCGGCATTTCCCCGACGCGCATCCCTTCACACAACGGCTGTACCTCGACCTGAGCACGCGCTTCTCGGCGCGCGCCGCCGCCCACGTCATCGCGGACTCCGAGGCGACGAAGCGCGACCTGATCCGCTTTTACCGCACACCCGCCGAGAAGGTCACCGTCGTCTATCCGGGCCGGGACGAGGCGTTGCGCCGCGTGGAGGCCGCGTCGGTTCGCACCAAGTACCGCCTCCCCGAGACTTACCTGCTCCACGTCGGGACGCTCCAGCCGCGCAAGAATTTGATTCGGTTGATCCAAGCCACGGACCGCGCCCGACGCCACGCCCCGAACCTCACGCTCGTGCTGGCCGGGCGAACGGGCTGGCTCTCCGAGCCGATCCTGGAGGCCGCGCGGGCCGCGCCCCACGTGCGCCTACTGCAATACGTGCCGGATGGAGACCTGGCGGGGTTATACTCCGGCGCCGCTGCCTTTGTTTTTCCCTCGCTCTACGAGGGCTTCGGCTTCCCGGCACTGGAGGCGATGGCGTGCGGCACGCCCGTCATCTGTTCGAACACGGCCTCATTGCCGGAAGTGGTTGGCGACGCAGCGCTGAGGGTGAATCCGTTGGATGTTGCTGAGCTGGCCGAGGCCATCCGGCGCGTGTTGAGCGACGCCGAGCTGAGCGCAGCTTTGCGCGCCAAGGGCAGCGAACAAGTGCAACGGTTCTCGTGGGAAAAGGCGGCGCGGGAGACGTGGGGCGTGTTGGAAAAAGTGACGCGAGGCTGAGCCTGGCGCGGGTCTCCGCCATATCACGGGCGGGCGCATCCTGGACAACCACATTAATGCAGACCGCAGCAGCCTTTGGGACTGCTGCGATCTGCCTGCCCTCGCGCGGGGCCGATTTCGGGCGACAGCTACTTGATGCCCATCTTTTCCTTATGCTCGCGTACCAGCTCGCGGCGCAACAGCTTGCCCACGCCCGGCGTACGCGGCAGCGCATCGCGGAACTCCACTTCCTTCGGCACCTTGTAGCCCGTCAGCTTATCCTTGCAGAAAGCGCGGATGTCCTCGGCGGTGGCGGTCTCGCCCGGCTTGAGCACCACCCAGGCCTTGACCGCTTCGCCGCTGTGGGCATCCGGGATGCCGGCCACGCCCACCTCCAGCACCTTCGGATGCTGGATGATGACCTCCTCCACCTCGCGCGGCCATACCTGGAAGCCGCCCGGCTTGATCAGCTCCTTCTTGCGGTCCACGATGTAGAAGTAGCCGTCCTCGTCCATCTTGGCGATGTCGCCGGAGAACAGCCACGGCCCGCCGCCGTCGCCCAGGTCGCGCAGCGTATTCTCGGTCTCAGTTGGCATGTTCCAATAGCCCTTGAAGACCTGCGGCCCGCGCACGATCAGCTCGCCCTCCTCGCCCACCGGCATCTCGGTCATGCCATCCTCGAGCGAGACGATCTTCGCTTCCACGTCCGGCAGCGGCATGCCGATCGAGCCTTCCTTGTTCTTGCCGGTCAGCGGGTTGCAGTGCGTGGCCGTGGGCGCCTCGGACATGCCAAAGCCCTCGAATAACGTCGCGCCCGTGATTTTCTCGAACTTGGTCTTGGTTTCCAGCAGCAGCGGGGCCGAGCCGGAGATGCAATACTTCACCGAGCTCAGGTCATACTTGCCGGCCTTGACGTCGGCGTTATTGATGATGGCGTTGTACAGGGCCGGCACACCGGGGAAGAGCGTAGGCTTATATTTGCTGATGTTGTCCAGCACGTCGGGGATGTCGCGCGGGTTGGGCACCATGATCAGCACAGAGCCCAGGCTCATGGCCAGGCTCATGCCGGCCACCATGCCATAGACATGGAAGAGCGGGATCGCCATCAGCGTGCGCTCCTGCCCCTCCTTGGCAGGATGGAACCAGGCGCGCATTTGGAGCGTGTTCGCCACCAGGTTTCTGTGCAGCGCAATCGCGCCTTTCGAGATGCCGGTGGTGCCGCCCGAATACTGGAAGAGGGCAATGTCGTCGCCGGTCAGGTTGAGCTTGGGCCGGTCGGCGGCGGAATACTTCGCCAGGAGATCCTTCATCCAGACATCGCCGGGGGCCAGCTCCACCCGATGCCCTTCCTTCTTCTCCTTGACAAGAGTGAAGAGCAGGGCCAGCACGGGCGGCAGTTGCTCCTTGATGTTGGTGACGATCAGGCGTTTGACCTTGGTTTTGGGCTGAACTTCCTTGACGCGGTTGTAAAAGTTGCTCATCACCACCATTGTCTCCACGCCGGCGTCGTTGAGCTGGTGCTCCATCTCACGCGGCGTATAGAGCGGGTTGGTGGCGATAACGATGCCGCCGGCCTTGAGGATGCCGTAGTAAGCGATGACGAACTGCGGCGAGTTGGGGATGAAGATACCCACCCGGTCGCCCTTTTTGATGCCGATGCCGGCCAGCGCCGCTGCCATCCGGTCGGTCAACCCGTTCATCTCGCGATAGCTGATAGACCGGCCCTTGAAAAGCGTGCAGGCGCGGTCCGGGTACTTGGCGGCCGTCTCTTCCAGGAATGAAAAGATCGTCTTATTGGGATATGGAGCAAGAGATTGTGGAACGGGCTTGTCGTAATTGGCGAACCAGGGCGAGGGATTCATCGCGAGTCTCCTTTTCGGTGTAGGTGGTTGGCGGAGTTGCCATTATTCTACAGGAATCTGAGCCAAAAAAAAGCGGTTTTCCGGGAATTCGCTCACGACCCCGCCATGGTCATTGGCGACCGGGCTGCTCGGATTTGGCGCAGTCGCGGCCTGGCCGAGCGCGGCTTCGGGCTATTGGCAAAACGGACTGATCCTGGCAGCGCCGCCGATAGGCCGTGCTTTTCATATCGCCAAACCTTGTCTGGCGAAGACAATGCCTTCGCCAGATCCCGGATCAACTCTGCTGTGGACGAAGCGAACGGCATGCACAGGCGCTCGGCCACAGGCGCATCGGATTTCATAAAAGTTGGATTAGAATCACAAGCGTCAGCGAATGAGGGTTGTACAGAAGCTGGGGAAGCACTGACAAAGACGATACAATCTCTCCGTCCTAATTCGCAAATCAACCCAGGAGAATAAGTGTGGAGCGGAAGAAAGTTATTGTTATCGGCAGCGGCTTCGGCGGGCTGGCAGCCGCGGCGCGCCTGCTGGCGCGCGGCCATGACGTGGAAATCTTCGAGCGGCGCGACAAGCCGGGCGGGCGCGCCTACGTGTACGAGATCAACGGCTTCAAGTTCGATGGCGGCCCGACCGTCATCACTGCGCCGTTTATGTTCGACGACATCTTCGCCCTGGCCGGGCGGCGGCGCGCGGACTACATTACCTTCCAACCGCTCAGCCCCTTCTACCGCATCTTCAATCACGAAGGCAAAGCCTTCGATTACAACGGCGACGCCGACTTTACGCTACAGCAGATCGAAAAATGGAACCCGGCGGACAAGGACGGCTACCTGAGGTTTCTCAGCACCACCAAGGCGATCTTTGACAAGGGCTTCCGCGAGCTGGCCGACAAGCCTTTCCTGCACTTCACCGACATGCTCAAAGTCGCGCCCGATCTGATCCGCCTGCGGTCGTATATCAACGTCTACCCATACGTCGCACAGTTCGTCAAGGACGAATTTCTGCGCCGCTGCTTCTCCTTTCACCCGCTGCTCATTGGCGGCAATCCGTTTGAAGCATCTTCCATCTACGCCATGATTCACTACCTCGAGCGCGAGTGGGGCGTCCACTACGCCCTGGGCGGCACGGGCGCGGTCATCGCCGGGTTGGTGCGCCTGATCAAAGAGCTGGGCGGCAGGCTCCATCTCAACGCCGAGGTGAAGGAGATCACGGTCGCGCCTGATGGGAAACACGTCACCGGCATCCGGTTGGCGGACGGCACGAGCCACCGCGCCGACGATGTGATCTCCAACGCCGACGTGGCCTTTACCTACAAGAACCTGATCCCGCCGCAGCATCGCAAGGGCTGGATCAACTTCCGCATCAACACCATGCGGTACAGCATGTCGCTGTTCGTCATCTACTTTGGGACAAAGCGTTTGTACCGCGAGCAGGGGCTGGCTCATCACAACATCATCCTGGGCGAGCGTTACCGCGAGCTGCTGACCGACATCTTCGAGCGCAAGGTGCTGGCGGACGACTTCTCGCTCTATCTGCACATGCCGACGCTGACGGATCCGAGCCTGGCGCCGCCCGGGCACGAAAACTTCTACGTGCTCGCGCCGGTGCCGCACCTGGGCGGCAAGACCGACTGGGCCAAGACCGCGACGATCTACCGCGACCGCATTTTGCAGTTCCTCGAGGCCAACTACCTACCCGACCTGCGCCGCAACCTCGTGGCGCTGCACTACATTGATCCGTTGCACTTCCGCGACACGCTTAACAGCCACCTCGGCTCGGCGTTTTCCGTGGAACCGATCCTGACGCAATCGGCTTGGTTCCGCCCGCACAACCGCAGCGAGAACTTCGAGAACCTGTACTTCGTCGGCGCGGGCACGCACCCGGGCGCGGGCCTGCCGGGCGTGCTGTCGTCCGCCATCATCGCCGATAACCTGATCTCCGGCGGCGAGTTCGTGCGCGAAACGCCGCGCACGCCGTCACAGACGCCCGCCTATGCTTGAGAGGAGCGCCGCCATGCCGACCTCCGCGGGGGCCGATATGACCGAGCTGGAAGCCGCCTTTGCCGAAGCCAGCCGCTTGACGCATCAGAACTCAAAGACCTTTTACTTCGCGACCAGCCTGCTGCCGCGCCGGACCAGGCTCGCCATTCGCGCGTTATATGCCTTCTGCCGCAGCACGGACGATCTGGTGGATAAATTGGACGCGACGCCGGCGGATGTGGAAGCCTGGCGCTCACGCGTGGCCCTGCCCGCCTGCGCCCAGCCCGATCCTGTGCTGCGCAGCTGGGCGCTGGTCCGCGAGCAGTACGGCGTGAACCGGCGCTACGAAGCAGAGCTGATTGACGGCGTGGCTCTCGATCTCACCAAGAACCGTTACGCCAGCTGGCCGGAGCTGGAGCGTTACTGCTATCTCGTCGCTTCGACCGTCGGCCTGCTCGCCATGCCGATCATCGGCTTGGCCGAGGGCGTAACCTTCGATGAGGCCGCGCCCTACGCCATTCGGCTGGGCGTCGCCCTGCAGCTCACCAACATCCTGCGCGACGTGGGCGAGGATGCCGCGCACGGGCGCGTCTATCTGCCGGAAAGCGACCTGGCCCGCTTCGGTCTGACGGCGGAGGACATCCTCAAAGGCGTGAACGATGAGCGCTTCACGGCGCTGATGCAATTCGAGATCAAGCGCGCGCGCGACCTGTACTACCACGCCCTGCCCGGTATTGCCCTCCTCGCGCCGATGGCGCGCCCGGCGGTCGGCGCCGCTGCTTTGCTTTACCGCGCCATACTCGGCGAGATCGAGGCGATCGGATATCGCGTTTACACCCAACGCGCCCACACCCGCGGCTGGCAAAAACTGCTGATGCTCCCCGGCATCTTATGGACAGTGTTCATGCTTTCTGCGCCAGCCCTGCCCGCCGACGGTTGGCGCAAGCCGCGCGAAGCATAGCGCGACACGACAACCGCTTCAACGACCAGGCGCCATTCCGTGACCTACTTCAACTTCCTGATCTTCTTCGTCATCCTGCCCGCCGCCGCGCTGACGCTGCTGGTGCGGCCAACGCGCAAGGAGTGGGCGGTGGTGGGCGTGCTGGCGGTTATCGTTTATCTCTGGACAACGCCCTGGGACAATTACTTGGTCGGCAGCGGCGTGTGGTACTACGACCCGGCGCTGGTGAGCGGCCTGATCATCGGCTGGGTGCCGATTGAGGAGTACCTGTTCTTCGGTTTGCAATGCTGGCTGACCAGCATGTGGACGTTTGGACTGAAACGTGTTTTTGCGCTGCTCGACTCGCGCGAGGACGCGCAAGCGCAACACACCGTAGTGCCCTCTGCCTTCGCGCTCTCGCTCATCCTGGCGACTCTGCTCCTGACCCAGCCATCCCCTACCGGCGCCGGCGCCCCCGCCAATGATCTTACTCCGCTGCCTTTCGGCAACTGGAATTACCTGATCCTGATCCTGGTCTGGGCCGTGCCCGTCCTCCTCGGGCAGTTGTGGCTGGGCTGGCCAGCCTTCCGCCGCCAGTGGAAGGTGTATGTGCTCGGCTTCAGCGCCCCGGCGGCGTACCTCACCCTGATGGACTCGATTGCGATCGGCTCGGGCACGTGGACCATCTCCACTCTCCAATCTCTCAATCTCTTCCTGCCCTTCGGCGTACCGATCGAAGAGGGCCTCTTCTTTCTCGTCACCAACCTCCTGTTGGTACAGGGCGTGCTGCTGTTCACCAGCCCGGAGGTGAACGAGCGCGTGCAAAAGCTGCTGCAGCGCAGAGCGTAACATGCTGACTGCCGATCGCCGGCGACTGACCGTCTTGCGACAGGTTCTGGCCGACCCCCGTTGGCTGCCGCTATGGGCGTGGGTCAGCTACATGCTGGCCCTGCCGATCGTGGATTGGCTGACGGCCGGCCAGGCCTATCCGCTCCTCTCGACGCTGGGCGTCCTGCTGCAATTGGGCGCTGTCCTGCTCTACCTCAGCCGCGCCTGGCCGTGGCCGAGGCTGGCAGCGACGGTGGCTGTCGCCATCACGACGACCTGGCTGATGGAGTGGATCGGCAGCGCCACCGGCTTCCCCTTTGGTGTGTACGCTTACAGCGCCCTGCTCCAGCCGCAAGTGCTGGGCGTGCCGCTGCTCATCCCACTGGCCTGGCTGATGATGCTGCCGCCCGCGTGGGCCGTGACCTCGGTCATCGTCCGGCCGGGGGAAGCCTGGCATGCGCGGCTCATCTTTGCGCTGGTCGCCGGCATCGCCTTCACCGCGTGGGACCTGTACCTCGACCCGCAGAAGGTGGCGCGCGGCTTCTGGGTGTGGGCCGACTCGTCCGGCGGCTACTTCGGCATCCCCTGGAGCAATTTCCTCGGCTGGTTGTTGACCTCGACGCTAGTCACCTTCCTGTGCCATCCACGCGACCTTGGCATAGCCCGACAGCCGCTGGCGCTCATGTATACCCTCACCTGGCTACTGCAGGTTATCGGCCTCGGCTTGTTCTGGGGACAGCCTGGCCCGGCGCTGGTCGGCTTTCTGGGCATGGGCGTGTTTGTCGTTTGGTTTTGGCGCTCTGAAAAACTGGCAGGGAAAAGGATGATGGATGGAATGAGAGAGTGAAAGTCATCCCGGCACCCTTTCCCTCCGTCACGTCTACATGGACACCATAATCTGGACTCTGATCGGTTTCCTCTCCGGCAGCGTCCCCTACTCGCCCCTGCTCGGACGTTTGGCGCTTGGTAAGAACATCCGTGAGTACGGCGACGGCAACCCCGGCTCGACCAACGTCTTCAAAGCCGGCGGGAGGTGGGTGGGCGTGGCGGCGCTGTTGCTGGATGGCTTCAAGGGCGCGATCCCAGTAGGTATTGTGTATTGGGGATTGGGGATAAGGGATTGGAGATTGATCCCCATTGCGCTGGCGCCAGTGCTGGGCCATGCGTTCTCGCCCTTCCTGCGCGGACGCGGCGGTAAGGCGGTGGCGACCACTTTCGGAATCTGGACGGGGCTGACCGGGCCGGAAGCGCCCATTGTGCTGGGCTTCCTGCTCGGCATCTGGTTCCTGACAATCGGCCCGTCCGGCTGGGCGTTGCTTTTTGCTCTGTTGTGCTTTGGCCTGCACCTGCTCAACTACCGGCCCGACGCGCCGTTCCTCATCCTCTGGCTGATCAACGTGCTGTTGCTGAGCTGGAAGTACCGCGAGGACCTGCTGCAGCGGCCCGCCGTAAAGCCGACCCTCGCCCACAAACTGCTGCGTCGCATGTGACGAGTTTCGTCTCAAGTGCGACGTGCCAAGCGTCATGGTCTTAATCGGCCTTTTCGTCTTCGCCGTCCTCACCGTCTTTGCTGTGACGGCGATCGTCAACGCCTTCTTTTTCCCGCGCCTGGGCCGTCAGCCGTCGGCGTTCAGCTCTCGGCAATCAGCCGGTATCAATCCACAACCGGAAATCCGCGATCCAAAATCAAAAATCTCGCTCCTGATCCCCGCCCGCAACGAGTCCGCCATCATTGCTGAAACGGTGCAGGCACTGCTGAGGCAGGCCGATGCCGATTTTGAGTTGCTGATTCTGGACGACGGCTCGACCGACGGCACCGGCGCACTGGCCATGCAAGCGGCGCAGGGCGATCCGCGTGTGCGCGTCCTTGCCGGCAAGCCGCTGCCGGCCGGCTGGCTCGGCAAGAATTGGGCCTGCCACCAGCTCTCCCAGGCTGCGGCCTTTGACTTCCTGCTCTTTACGGATGCCGACGTGCAGTGGAGCCCCGGCGCGCTCTCCGCGCTGATGAACATGCAGGCCCGGCTCGACGCCGATCTACTCACCGTCTGGCCAACGCAACAGACACAGTCCTGGGGCGAGCGCCTGGTCGTGCCGCTCATGGCCCTGACCATCATCGCCTACCTGCCCATCCTCGCGGTGCATCACCTCCCCTGGCGGGCCTTCTCGGCGGCGATGGGCCAGTGCCTGCTTTTCCGTCGCGAGGCATATGCACAAATCGGCGGGCACGCGGCGGTGCGCGCCAACATCGTGGAGGACGTGGCGCTGGCGGCGCGCCTCAAAGGCGCTGGTCGGCGCCTGCGCATGGCGGACGGCAACGGCCTGATCACCTGCCGCATGTACCGGAGTTGGGATGAGGTGCGCAACGGATTTGCCAAGAACCTGCTTGCCGGCCACGGCAATCAGCCGGCCCTGCTGCTGCTCTCGACCCTCTTCCACTGGCTCATCTTCGTCTTCCCCTGGGCCTGGCTCCTCGTTGCGTTAGTCAGCGAGTCACCGTCAGCGGCCAGCCTTCCCCTCGCGCTCGTCACCCTCGGCGTCGGCGTGCGCGCCCTCACCGCCGCCGTCACCGGCCAGCGCGTCCGCGACGCCTTGTTGATGCCCCTCTCCATCGCACTGATGACCGTCATTGCGGCACAGTCGCTGGCCTGGCACATTCGCGGCGGGCCGCAATGGAAGGGGCGAACTTACACCACAGGGCACATGGAAAGTACAGAGAAGATCCCGTCCCTCTTCCTGTGAACGCTGCAGTTTCTGCGTGAAGTCCTCTGCAATGACCTACGACACCATTGTGATCGGCGCGGGTGTGGGTGGGCTGAGCGCCGCGATCCGCCTGGCTGCCGCCGGACAGCGAGTCCTCGTCCTCGAGCAGAACGCGCAAGTGGGCGGCAAGATGGGCGAGGTGACCGAGGCCGGCTTCCGCTGGGATACCGGCCCGTCGGTCATCACCATGCGCCACGTCCTCGCCGACCTGTTCCACGCCGCTGGCCGCCGCCTGGAGGATTACCTCACTCTCCTCCCCGTCGAGCCGCTCACGCGCTACTTTTACGCGGACGGCGTGGTGTTGGATGCCACGCGCGACCTGCCACGGATGGCCGAGCAGATCGCGCGGATCGAGCCGCGCGACGTGGAAGGCTACCTCGCCTACCTGAGTTACGCCGCGCGGCTGCATCGCATCACCGGCCCGGCCTTCCTATATGGCGACCCAGTCTCGCTGCGCACTTTCCTGCAGGTGCCGGTGCGCGACTGGGGTCATGTGGACGGCTGGCGCACGATGCACCAGGCCATTTGCGGCTTCGTTCGCTCGCCGCACCTGCGTCAGTTGCTCGGCCGCTTTGCGACGTATGTCGGGGCCAGCCCCTACCTTGCGCCGGCCACGCTCAACGTCATCGCCCACGTCGAGCTGACCGGCGGCGTGTGGTACCCGGCAGGCGGCGTCTATGCCATCGCCCGGGCCCTCGAACGACTCGCCTGCGAGCTGGGCGTCGAAATCCGCACCCACGCACGCGTCACCCAAATCGCCGTCGAAGCCGTCAGGGCCCGCCCGCGCGCGACGGGCGTCCTCGTCGGGGACGAGACCATACCCGCACGCCATGTCATCTCCAATGTGGATGCTGCCGTCACCTACACGCAGCTCATGCCGTCCTCGCTGGGCGTATCCCGGCGCGCACGGGCACTGCGGCGCGCCGAGCCGTCGGTGTCCGGCTTCATCCTGCTGCTTGGCGTGCGCGGTGAGTTTTCACAGCTCACCCACCATAACATCTTCTTCTGCGCCGACTACGCGCGCGAGTTCGACGACATCTTCAGGCGCGGCCTGCCGCCCGCCGACCCGACGGTGTACGTCGCCATCACAAGCAAGCGCGACCCCACCCACGCGCCGCCCGGCTGCGAGAACTGGTTCGTCCTCGTCAACGCTCCGCCGCTCAACCCGCGGTTCGATTGGGCGCAGCACGCGGGCGAATACCGTGACCGCGTGCTGGCCATGCTGGCGCAGCGTGGCGTGGATATCCGCGACCGCATCAGCGTGGAGAAGATGATCACACCGGTAGATATCGAGCGACTGACGGGCGCACAGCGCGGCGCCTTGTATGGCGCATCGTCCAACGACATGCTGGCCGCCTTCCGTCGCCCGGCCAACCGGTCGCCGGATGTGACGGGCCTGTACCTGGCGGGAGGCACGACGCATCCCGGCGGCGGCGTACCGCTGGTGATGCTCTCCGGCGCAGCCGCGGCGCGGAAAATCCTGGGGGTTCGTCAATCGTCCGGCTTTGCCGGATGACCGCATTGCGCTCTTGACACCTTTGCGGTTCAATTTGCGTTGATGGCCTCTCTCGCCCCGCGGCTCGATTGGTTTCCCTGGCTCTCCCCGCACGACGACGCCCGCACCCTCGACCAATGGCGCACCGCCAGGCCCACCTACCGGCGCGGCGACGAACTGAATGGCCTGGCCTGGAAACACGATCGGCACACGTACGTCGTCGCGGCCAGCGCTTCGCGCGCCCAATTCGAGCGCGCCGCCAACCTGCTCTGGCGCTACGACTTTTACCCGCCTAGCCTGCTCGAACACGTCAGCGACTTCTGCCGCGCCGGACGCCTGCTCCGAGAGGGTGACGCGATCTTGCAGCGCATCCACGTCGTGCCCGGCCTGGTGGACGCCGTGACCCTGACACGCGTCAGCGAGGTGATAGATGAGCCGCGCCGCAAGGGCTTTGCTTACACCACCACCCAGGCCCATTTCGAGATCGGCGAATGGTGGTGCTGGGTCGAGTTGAAGCCGGACAGCGCTCTGGTGATAAACGTGCGCTCGATCTCGCGCGCCGGGCCGCGCCTACCGGGCTGGCAGCGCGGTTTCGCGCGCCGGCTGCAACTGCACGCCCACCGTGCGGGCCTGGCGCACTTCGCCGCGCTCATCCTCGGCGCAACGGAAGTATAATAGGGCCATGTCGTTCACCGTCAATGATTTCAGTGACCTGACGCGCCTGCTCGCCGAGCGCCCCGAGTGGCGGGCGGAATTGCGCCGCCTGGTGCTGACCGACGACATCCTCGAACTGCCAGCCATCGTCCGTGAGCTGGCCGAAGCCCAGCGCCGCACCGAGCAGCGCGTCGAAGAGCTGGCCGAAGCCCAACGGCGGACAGAAGAACGCCTGGATGCGCTTACCAAGCGCGTCGAAGAGCTGGCCGAAGCCCAGCGCCGCACTGAAGAGACCTTGCGCGAAGTCATCAAGCGCCTGGACGCCTTCGCCGCCTGGCAGAGCCGGGCCGACGATGACTTCGCCATGCTCATCGGCGAAATGCTCGAGCGTCGCTACCGTGACCGGGCGCATGGCTACTTCAGCCGCGTCTTGCGCAAGATTCGCATCCCCTCCTGGGAGGAAGTGGAGAAACTAGCCGAGCCGCTCACGGCGGCGGGCGCGCTCACCGAGGAGGAACTGCGCGACCTGCTGCTGGCCGATGTGATCGTGCGCGGACAGCTCAAGCAGGGAACCTCGGACCAAACCGTCTGGCTGGTTGTGGAAGTCTCGCGGGTGGTGGATCGTGAGGATGTCGAGCGCGCCTGGCGCCGCGCGGAGCTGTTGCACAAGTGCGGAGTGATTGCAGTTTCGGGAGTAGCGGGCGACGCCCTGACCAAGGGAGCTGAAGCCTGGCTCAGTGACCGGCCGACGTTCGCCCTGCTCGACGGAAAAATCCGCGCCTGGGAGGAGGCGCTGGCTGCTGCTTTGCAACGTTCCCGCCCCAACCAAACCTAACCGGCCCCGGCCTGTTCGCCGCTTCCAATCCCGTTACACTCGCAGTAACACTCAATCCAACGCGGTGACGCTTCGACGTCACCGCGTTCGCCGGAGGCCGTGATGCTCAACTATCCGCTCAACCTGTCGTTCAAGATCATCGCCCTCGCGCCGCAGGTGCGCGTCACCGACGCCGGCGGCAACCTGCTGCTCTACGTGCGGCAGAAGCTCCTGGCGCTGAAGGAAGACGTCAAAATCTTCGCCGACGAGCAGCAGCAGAACCAGTTGTACCAGATCAAGGCCGACCGCATCATAGATTGGTCGGCGCAGTACAACATCTCGATCAACGGCGGAGTGCCGGTTGGCGCCGTCAAGCGTCAGGGTATGCGCTCGCTATGGAAAGCCACCTACGACATCAAGGACACGAGCGGCGCGAACGTCGGTCTGATCCGTGAGGAGAACCCCTGGCTCAAAGTGCTCGACAGCCTCTTGAGCGAAATCCCCTTCCTCGGCATGTTCATCAACCCGGCCTACATCGTGGAGCTGCGCGGCCAGCCGGTGCTCTACCTCAAAAAGCAGCCGGCCGTCTTCGAGGGCAAATTTACATTGGACAAGACCGGTCAGTTGAGCGAGGCCGACGAGCGCCTGCTCATCCCGAGCGTCATCATGATGCTGATGCTCGAACGGTCACGGGGGTAGGCGGCGTATAATCGGGCGTATGTCAACCTTCTACGACGATGCATGCGCCCGTTACATCACCGAACATTTTGCCCGGCACGATGCGGCGCTTCAGCACATCTACGACAACATCCCGCGGCGCGGCCTGCCGGCCATCACCATCCAGCCCGAGGAGGGTCGCTTCCTACAGTTTCTGGTGCGGACCTGCGGCGCACGCCTGGCCGTGGAGATCGGCGCGCTGGGCGGCTACAGTGGGACCTGGGCCGTATGCCGAAAATTGTGTAATTCGGCCTGTAGGCGCGGGTCTGAGAGCCGCGCCTACGAAATTACACACAAATCGGCAAACCGCCGGACCTGGCTGGCGCGCGGCCTGCTGCCCGGCGGCAAGTTGATTACGCTCGAGAAAGAGCCGCAGTACGCCGCCGTCGCCCGCGAGCACTTTGCGCTGGCCGGCCTGAGCGACCGTGTGGAAGTGCGCCTGGGCGATGCGCACGCGCTGCTGCCGGCGCTGGCTGCCGAAGGCCCGTTCGACTTCTGTTTCATTGATGCGGAAAAGCACGGCTACGAGGCTTACCTCACCTGGGCGCTGGCGAACGTCCGGCCCGGCGGCGTCATCGCCGCGCACAATGCCTTCCGGCACGGGGCCGTCCTCGACCCGCTGAACACCGAAGCCGATACGCTTGCCATGCGCGCCTTCACCCGGCGCTGGGCCGCCGAACCCCGCCTGCTCGGCACCATCTATCCTGCCGGCGATGGCACCCTCGTCGGGATTGTAGCTTTCTGATTGCGGATTTCGGATTGCCCAGGCTCAAATCGGCAATCACAAATCAAAAATGCCTCAGCCGCTCCACTCCAAAGTCCTTCTCCTCATCCACAACCCGCGCATCCCATTCGAGGGCAACGCCAGGCTCTCGGAGGTGTTGCGCTGGCACGACCCCGATGACCTGGCTCAACGCTACAGCGCCGACGTGCTTGAGTGCAGCCACGGCCTGGCGCATTTCGAGATCGTCGAGCGAATCGAGGTGGATGGTTTCCCGCCCAAACAAGATGGCTTTACTTACCTCCCCGAGACGTACCTGCGCTGCTGGCGCTCGCGCGCCGGCTTCCACGAGCCGGACGCCGTAGACTCAGTAGATCCAATCTTCATGGTCTCGGGGTGGCTGGCGCAGTGATCTCATGGACGCAACCGTAATGTTGTTCCAGCGCCCGAATAATGAACTTGACCAAGCGGCTGAGCTCAAAGAGCTTAGTCT
>JBBIQY010000025.1:0-41450 GCA_037442085.1 Anaerolineae bacterium | reverse complement strand
TCTCAGCTTATCATCGGACATGGGCTTGTTCTCCGGCGATTGTTTTGGTGGTACCGACAATCTTACCGGCTGAACAGGCCCCTCATGTTGTGGGCCGCATCAGGCCATTCTGCGATCTACTGAGTCTGCGGACATATCAAAGTTTCCTTGCTCAACCGGCTATACGTCCTCGCGCCTCTGCCGCCTGTCGCTGCTCGTGTTTCAGTCGCCGGGCAGCAGGTTCAGCCGGCTCACCGCTTCATTCACATCCTTCGGCCAGATGAACAGGCGGTTGTAGGGCTTGACCTTGTAGTAAAACTGTGGATAGAAAATCTGCTGCGTCGTCAGGTCGGCGCAGTAGCGCTCAACCCAGCCGTTGCGTTGTGCGCTGGTGAGTTTTTTGCCGCTGACCAACGCCTCGGTGACCTCGGCCAGCCGATAGCACATGCGGAACTCGTAGCCGGTGAGGGTCAGCGGGTCGGCCCAGGCGCCGCGCTTGTTGTCGAAAGCGTCTTGCGCCGAGTTGTGCAGGAGCACAAGGTCCGGGTAGCTGGGCAGGCTGGGGTAGAGAACGAAGGGCGCCGCCCAGCCGGACTCCACCATCAAGAGATTGAACGTCGCGCGTTCTTTGCGCGTCAGCGCGGCCAGCTCTTCGTTGGTGTAATACGGGGCGACGTAGGCGAGCAGGCGGCCATACTGGTCGAAGGGTTGATCGGCGGTGCGCAGGAAGACGTTGCGCCGCCGGCCACTGGGCCGCCTGAGCTTTTCTTCCAGCAGGCGCTGAAACTCCTGGCTGGCGGATCGGCCCTGATCCTCCTGCAGGGTGCCCGCCGCGCCACTGGCCAGGCGCGGGTGAAGATGGGCGGCTAACCCGTCGCTGATCGGCGCTTTGCCCTGCTGAATCCATTCCGCCAATTGCTGGAACCTGGCGTTGTGCCGGCTGGGTTTCGTCGTGCCGGGATAATGCACTTCCGGCGTATCAATGCTCAACATCCGGATCGCCATCGCAACGCTGGGCGTGTCTCCGTCGGAGACCTCCAGCAGTCGGTTATCGCCGATGGCGTTGAGCTCGATCCCCTGCGGGTCCCAAAAGATTTTGAGATTGGGCATAACGACTCCTGTAGGGTGCGGCTACGGCTCGACATGAGCAAGCAGCCACTTGGTCACTTCAGCGGGGTTGATCGGGTCGCCGGTCACGGTCTGCGTCGTGGCGCCGTCGCGGAAGGTCTCGTTCTCCTGGCAGGCGCGCGGGGCAACGCCGGTCAGCGTCGTCGTGTCGAGCAATTGGCCGGTGTGTGGCGCGTACAGGCGCACCGTCAGCGTAACCTGCAGGCGCTGCAACCGCGCCGGCGTGTTGTCCGCCAGCGTGTACTCACACGTCTCGATGATTTTTGTGCCGGTCTGGGCGCAGGCCACCAGCTCGGCCTCGGCGACGGTGGCGGCCCGCCAACGGCGCGGGTAATCGTCGGTGCGGTTGTCGTAGGTTTGCCCGTCCGTGGCCAGGTATACGACGATTTTGTTGGGCCCGGAGTCGGCGGTGTAAGCGGGCGCCTCGGGCACGGCCGCGCCGCTCTCGCACACGGCGCGCAGCGGTCGTAGACGTTCGGCGGCGGCCTGCGCCTCCACCAGCGGCGAGCTGCCCACCACTAAACTGAAAATGACGATCGCGCTACAAAGCAGCAGGCCGCCGAGGAGAGTCGCGGCCAGTAGGAGATAGAAGCGGAGCGTCTTGTTGGCGCGGAACAGGCCGAGCACGTTACAGGCTCTCCACGAAATCGCGCACGGCGTCGTTGAAGCGCACGGGCTGTTCGAGGTTGAGCAGGTGGCCGGAGTCCGGCAGCACCTGCAGGCGCGCACCGCCGATGCCGGCGTGCATCTTTTCCGCCTCGGCCAGGCCGATGAGCTGATCCTCCGTGCCGTGCAAGATCAGGGTCGGGACCTTGATCTCGGCCAGGGTGGGGGTGGAGTCCGGCCGGTCGCGCAATGCACGCAGGGCGCCGACGATGCCGGGCGTCGAGGCGGCCAGCATCATGGCGCGGACGCTTTCTACCAATTGGGGTTGGACCTCATAGGTGCGCGGCGCGAACATTTTGGGCAGCATGGCCTCGGCCACCGCGCTCGGGCCGCGCTCCAGCACAGCGGCGGCCAGCTTGTCGCGGTTGACCTTGCCTTCATCGGTGTCTGCGCCGGCGCGCGTGGCCGCCAGGATCAACGCCCGGACGCGCTCCGGGTAGCGGCGATAGAAGGCGAAGGCAATGTAGCCGCCCAGCGAGAGGCCACAAATCGTCACCGGGCGGTTGACGCGCAGCGCGTCGAGGAGGGCGTTGCAATCCTCGGCCAGTTGCGCCACGCTCTGCGCGCCGACCGGGTCGGCCCCGCCGAAGCCGCGCAGGTCGAAGGACAACACGCGCGCCACGTCGGAGAGATCGTTGAATTGCGGATCCCACAATGTCCGGTTGAGTGGGAAGGCGTGGACGAAGAGCAACGGTTCGCGGCTGCCCAGGTCTTCGGCTTCGGTAGTGTAATCGGGGAGTTTGACGCGCATTTTCTGGTGAGAGATCAATCGGGTGAGAGGCGTGGGCGAGCGTCCCGCTTTATCGGGCAGGGCGCACCACTTTTCCACGCTTGATGACAAGTGCGACCGGATTGTAACCGATACGATAAATTGTGTCCTCGAATGTGGGGACATCCCAAAGCTGGAGGTCGGCCAACTGGCCGGGGGCGAGCACGCCGCGGTCGGGCAGGGCGCAGGCGCGGGCGCCGCCCACCGTCGCGGCAAGCAGAGCTTCTTCGGGTGAGAGGCCGTGCTGGCGGCAGGCGAACTGCATCACCAGGAACATGCTCTCGACCCAGCCGCCGGGGCACAGGTCGGTGGCGAGGGCCAGCGTCAGCCCTTCATCCAGCATCGCGCGCGCGTCGCAGGGGTGGGGGTGTTTGACGGCAAAGTCAATGAGCGGCATGAGCACGCCCACTACGCCGGCCTGCGCCAGCCGGCGCAGCGTCGGGCGCCCGGTGTAGTTGAGGTGGTCGGCGGAGACCACGCCCAGCTCGGCGCATAATTCCGCGCCGCCGAGCGCGGCGTACTGATCCACGTGCGCCTTGAGCTTCAGCCCGTGCGCGCGGCCCGCCTCCAGGATGCGGCGCGTCTGCTCCAGCGTGTAGTAGCCGGCGTCGCAGTAGACGTCACAGAACCCGGCCAGTTTTTCTTCGGCCACGCGCGGCAGCATCTCGTGGATGATCAGATCCACATAGCGTTCGCGCGGCAGCTCGGGCGGGAAGTCGTGCGCGCCGAGGAAGGTGCTGACGACGTCCACCGGCTGCAGCCGGCTGAGGCGGCGGTTGACCTCCAGCAGCTTGAGTTCGTCGGCCAGCGTCAGGCCATACCCACTTTTGCTCTCGACGGTGGTGGTGCCGTGCGCCAGCATCCGCCCGAGGCGGTCGGCGGCGGCGGCGGTCAGGTCGTCGGCGCTCGCGGCACGCGTGGCGTTGACCGTCGCAAGGATGCCGGTCGGAATCCCCAGCGCCTTCACTTCAGCGGCAGTGCGCGTCAGCCTGGCCGCGTACTCCTGCACGCGCGATCCGCCGAAGACGAGGTGCGTGTGCGCGTCCACGAAGCCCGGTGCGGCGATCCGGCCGCCGGCCCCCAGCACTTCTGCGCCGGCCAGGTCGTAACGCGCGCGTAGTTCGGCCTCCGACCCCACAGCGACGATGTGCTCGCCGTCTATCAGAATGGCGGCATTGTCTACTCGCCCGATCAAGTCATTGGCCGAGGGGACGCAGGTGAGGGCCTGGCGGAGATGGGTGAGGAGGAGCATAAGAAAAAAACACGAATTGTCACGAATTGTCACGAATGGACACGAATGGACACGAATGGTTCACGTTTCTTCCTGTCCCTTCGTGGATTTGGAAACCTGCAGTATGTGTCTGCGCAGCGTATCGCAGCGGCTGTACGTTTCAATCCGTTGAGCCGTTGTCGTATCCGTTGACGGCCGCCTCCAATGCCCGCGACCGGATCATCTCCGCCAGCGTCTCAATCTCGCCGGCCAGTTCTTTGTCGTGTTCGATGAATTTGACTTGCTGGCGGATGGCTTCATAGGCGGCGCGCGTGCCGCGCCCCAGGCGGGCCGGGCCGTCGGGCCGCAGGTCAATGGCCTGCGCGGCGGTCAGCAGCTCAATCGCCAGGATGCGGCGGACGTTGTCCACGATCTCCAGCGCGTGGCGGGCGGCGTTCGCGCCCATGCTCACATGGTCCTCCTGATTGGCGCTGGACGGGATCGAGTCCACGCTGTCTGGGTGAGCCAGCGTCTTGTTGTCAGAGACCAGGGCGGCGGCGGTGTAGTGCGGCATCATCAGCCCGCTATCGAGGCCGCTGGTGGGCACCAGCATCGGCGGCAGGCCGTTGCTCAGTTCGGGCGTGACCAGGCGAAAGGTGCGGCGCTCGGAGAGGTTGCCCACGCCGGCCAGCGTAATGCCGAGGAAATCCAGCCACAGGCTCGGCCCCTGGCCATGGAAGTTGCCGCCGGACACTTTGCGTGGATGGGTGCCCTCGGTGAAGATGAGCGGGTTATCGCTGGAGGCGTTGAGCGCGGCAGTGAAGCGCTCGCGCAGGAAGGCCAGCACGTCGCGCGCCGGGCCGATGACCTGCGGCGTGCAACGCAGGCTGTAGGCGTCCTGCACGCGCTCCGGCTCCGAGTCGAGTAAGCGGCTGCCCGCGGTCAAGGCGCGCAGCCTGCGGGCGGTGGCGCACTGGCCGGGCTGACCGTTGGCTTCGTGCAGCGCCGGGTCGAGGGCCTCGCTCAAGGCGCCGAGCGCTTCCAGCGAGAGCGCCGCCGCGATCTCGGCGTGGGCGAGCACGCTCTCCGCGTCGTACACGGCCAGCGCGCCGGCGGCGACCATGAAGGTCGTGCCGTTGGTCAGCGCCAGGCCCTCTTTGGCTTCGGGGATAAGGCGCTCCAGGCCGGCCCGTGCCATGGCCTCTGCGCCGCTGAGGCGCTCGCCATTGAAATAAGCCTCGCCGCTGAAGTCGCGCGCCGGATCCTCGTCGCGCGTCAGGACGACAGCCAGATGGGCGAGGGGGGCCAGGTCGCCGCTCGCGCCGAGCGAGCCTTTGCCGGGGACGACCGGCGTGACTCCCCGGTTGAGCATTTCGACGAGCAGGTGGCCGAAGGCAGGGCGGGTGCCTGAATGTCCGCGCGCAAACGTGTTGGCGCGGATGACCATCATCGCGCGCACGACCTCGACCGGCAGCGGTTCACCGACGCCCACGCAGCATTGCAGGATGAGGTTGCGCGAGAGGCGACGCGTCTGTGCGGCGCTGATGCGTTCCCTAGCCAGCGACCCAAAGCCGGTGTTGACGCCATAGATCACGTGCTCGCTGCGCGCGGCTGCTTCGACCCAGCCGCGGCTAGCGGCCATCCGCGCGAGCACGTCCGGCGCGTATGGCGCTACTGGGAGGCCGCGGCGGGCAACGGCGACCACATCTTCAATGGTTAGGTCAGAACCGGAGAGAGCCAACATGACGCGATTTTACTCTACCCTTTTTCTCACGCCGCGACATGCTAAAATGGTTCGCCTTCGATGACGATCACGTTTCATGCCGTGTGGCTACCGGCGGCGTATTCTCGCCGGGACGAGCTGGTGTTATGGGCCGAGGATGCCCAACTCGTCCGCCGTAAGAAACAGCCATTCGAGCATCCCTTTGCTCTCACCGGTTTCCAAATCGTCCACAACCTGTGGCAGTTAAGCCGCGACTTCTCGACGCAGCGCCTGGCCGAGCAGACGCGCACGCTGGCGCTGGCGCTGCCGTCGGATGACCGTCGGCCGCTGACCGCTGAGGCCAAGGACGCCGCCCGAGCAGAAGCAACCACTTCGCCGAAACGACAACGCAAACTGGTGGAGCCCAGCCTGCGCCCGTGGCGGGTTGAGGGCGTGGGCCTGAAGCCTGCACAGGCGCTGCAGTTTCTGCTCCAGATACACGAGAAGCCGCCTTACTATCGCTATATCGCCGGGCCGAGCTTCCTCTTCTGGCAGCGTGCGGCGCAACTGGCGGCGCTGATCTTGGTGCGCGGCCAGTTCCTCCCAACCGCGGATGAGGCCGGCGCCGGCCGCTGGCAGGTGATGCTGGCGGATACCGAACTGGCCGAGCAGGTTGTAAAACTCGCGCAGGCTATGCCGCCCTCGGCGCGGGCGTTGGCGCGGCCTCTGCCCCCACCATCGGAACTGCTCCAGGATTTCCTCGCCAGCGTCGTCCACGACTACGTGGGTCAGGCCTACACCCCGCAACGCTGCCCGTTCTACGATCCAAAGCGTTACCAGCCCACCCCGCATATACCCTCGGCGGCGGACTTCTGGTGGCGGGACTTGTTCCCCCGCCAGCGCCATACCTTTGCCACCTATAGCCGCCCGCCGGAGCAGGCCGAGTTCGGCGAACAGGTGCGTAGCTGGTCGCTCTCGGCGTACCGGTACCTGGCCAGTCCACTGCGCGTCGTTTTCCGGCTGGAGCCGCCGTCGGTAACCGACGCGCTGGAGACGGCGGCCTGGCGACTCTCGTTTCACCTTCAGCCCAAGGACAATGCCGAGACGCTCTGGGCGGCCACCGAGGTCTGGGAGAACCCGCCTCAGCCGGAGATGCCCGATCTGCTACGCGCCGGCCTGGCGCAGGCCGCCAGCCTGTACGCACCGCTGACCCATATTTTGGACGATCCCCATCCCGAAGCGCTGCTGCTCTCGACAGCAGACGCCGTCGAGTTCCTGGAAAAGCACGCCGAGGGGTTGAGCGGGCACGGCTTTGGCGTGCTGGTGCCCACTTGGTGGAAGCAGCGCCAGCGCCGCCTGAGCCTCGGGCTGGACTTAAGCCGCGCCGGTTCCGGCCTGCTCAGTCTGAATACGCTGGTGGACTTCAACTGGAAGGTGGCCGTCGGCGACAAGACGCTGACGGTGGACGAACTCAATCAACTGGCGCAGAGCAAAACGGCGCTGGTGCAGGTGCGCGGCGAGTGGATGCAGTTCGATCCGAACGAGGTGCAGGCCGCGCTCAAGCTGGTCAATCGTCACCGCAAGAGCAATGGCAAACTGGCGTTGGGCGAGGCCCTGAGCCTGGCGCTGGCCGGCCCGGGCGAGTGGGACGGGCTCCAGGTCGAGTCGGTGCGCGTGGACGACTACCTCACCGACCTGATCCACCGGCTCAGCGGCCACGAGCCGCTGGCGATCCTGCCGCAGCCGGCCGGTTTCGTCGGGCAGTTGCGTCCGTATCAGGTCAACGGCTTTTCGTGGCTGCACTTCCTGCGGCAGTACGGCTTCGGCGCGTGCTTGGCAGACGATATGGGCCTGGGCAAGACCATTCAGTTGCTGGCCTTGCTCGCTAAGGACCATGACGAGGCGAAGCTGACTCAGCCCATCCTGCTCGTCTGTCCGACGACGGTCGTCAACAACTGGGTGCGCGAGGCGGCTCATTTCACGCCGCAGCTGCGGTGTTATGCCCACCACGGCCCACGACGGTTGAAGGGCGCCGATTTCATCAACGGCGTGCGCGACTACCACGTCGTCATCACCAGCTATGCCCTGCTTCCGCGCGACGCCGAGTTCATCGAAAAAGTCGGCTGGGGCGGCGTGGTGCTCGACGAAGCGCACAACATCAAGAATCCGGCCACCAAGCAGGCGCAAATTGCTCGTAAGCTCGAAGCCGGCTACCGTGTGGCCCTCACTGGCACGCCGCTGGAAAACCGTCTGCATGACCTGTGGAGCCTGATGCAGTTCCTCAACCCCGGCTACCTCGGCTCGGCGGAATCCTTCCAGCGCAACTTCGCCGGCCCCATTGAGCGTGATCAGGACGAGCGCGCCAGCACCCGCCTCCGCTCGCTGACCGGGCCGTTCATCCTGCGCCGCCTCAAGACCGACCCGTCCATCATCCGCGACCTGCCGCCGAAGAACGAGATGAAGGAATACTGTGGCCTGACGAAGGAACAGGCCGCGCTCTATCGCGCTGTGACCAACGAGTCGTTGCGGCAGATTGCTGCGGCAGACGGCATCCAGCGCCGCGGCATCATCCTGGCCACCCTCACCAAGCTCAAGCAGGTCTGCAACCATCCGCGCCACCTGCTCGGCGATGGCAGCGACATCCGGCATCGCTCCGGCAAGCTCAACCGCCTGACCGAGATGCTGGAGCAGGCGCTGGCCGAGGATGACCGCGTGCTGATCTTCACGCAATACGCCGAGATGGGCGAGCTGCTGCAGGAGCACCTGACCGGCCTCTTCGGCGAGACTCTGTACCTGCACGGCGGCACGCCTGCCGTCAAGCGTGCGCAGCTCATCGAGCGGTTCCAGAACGGCGGCCCGCGCTTGTTCGTGCTCTCGCTCAAGGCGGGCGGGGCCGGCATCAACCTGACGCGCGCCAACCGCGTCTTTCACTACGACCGCTGGTGGAACCCCGCCGTCGAGAATCAGGCCACCGACCGCGCCTTCCGTATCGGGCAGACGCAGAGTGTGCAGGTGCACAAGATGATCTGCCGTGGCACGCTCGAAGAGCGCATTGACGATTTGATCACCCGCAAACTGGCCCTGGCGGAGCAGGTCGTCGGCGCGGGCGAAAGCTGGCTGACCGAGCTCGATACCGACGAGCTGCGCGACCTGCTCGTCCTGCGGAAAGAGGCGGTGGACGACTGAGGCGTCATCGGGAGTTTGAATTTTGAAATTACGTCTGGGAGCTGTACGATGAGCACCCTCGATACGTTGGAGTCTCTGCTCGCTCAGTACGAGCTCTACGAACCGGAACTGGGCCACAAGCTGCGTACGTCGCCGCATATCCTGATGCTCGGGCTGGGCCGGGCGCAGCTGATGGCTTGGGAAGCGCCGCCGCTTACCTACCTGTACGGCGCGGAGAACGCCGCCACCTACGCTGCGCTGGTGATGGGCTTCCGGTTTCAGCCGCCGCTGGCCGCCGTCCTGCTCAAGCCCGAACAGCCGGCGCGTTACGATTACTATTGGAACCGTGACCTCTCGGAGCGCGTGGAGCGGGTGGTGCTCGAGGGCGCGCGCCTGGAACTGCGCTACTCGAACCGCAACGGTCGCTATCTGCTCGAGGTCGAATTCCCGCCGCTGGCCAAGGCGCAGCGCGAAGCCGCCTATCAGTGGCTGAGCCGTTCAGACACGCTCGGCGAGCTGGCGCTTGGCAACCCGCTTAAGCCACAGACGCTCACTCAGCTCCACCTCGTCCCGGCCTGGGGCGAGTGTGCCATTAGCTTCTCCCAGCGGACACAGACCGCGCAGGAGTTGGGCCTCAGGTTCATGTGCCGCGTGCTGACCCTCTATCCCGCCTATCTGTTGGTGCTGCGCGGGCTGGGCGGCGAGGCCGCCATCCGGCGCTGCATCGAAACCGAGCTGCAGCAGCGCCGGGCAGATTTCAGCGCGGCGGCGGCCACCCTGCCGGCTTCCCCGGCCGACTTCTGGGCTGCGGCGGAACTGCCGCCCCTGCCGCTGCCGCACGAGGTCGAGCCGAGCGCCGGCCTGGGCGCGCACCTGCCGCCCGTTACCTTCTGGTCGAAGCCCGAAAACAACGCCCTGCTTGCTGACGGGCTGGCAAAAGTCTACAAGAATATCCCGCGCAAACTCAGCAAGCTGACCTTGCCCAGGCGGTGGTAGTAGCATCATCTTTTGTTCGGATGGGTGACCCGCGGGAGGAAAGATGGCCGTTCCTAAAATCACCGACGCGAAAATCAGGAGCTGGCTCGGCGCGACGTATGCCGGGCGCGGCCTGGCCTATTACCGCAACGGCCAGGTCGTCGGCTATCACTGGACGGGCCAGAAGCTGATCGGGCGCGTGCAGGGCAGTGAGCCGCGGCCCTACCGCGTCACCATTCGCTTCGCCGGCCAGTATCTGGACGAGGGCTGCTCCTGTCCTATGGGCGGCGGCTGCAAGCACGTGGCCGCGCTGCTCTACGCTGCGATGAATGAAAAACCGTCGCCGACGGCCCGGCCAGGATCAAGAAAGAAGGCTCCAGCGCTGGCCGCTCAGCTTAAGCAGTTGGACAAGACCGACCTGATCGCCCTCGTTCAGACGCTGTTGGATCAGGAGCCGGCGCTGGAGGCCGTCGTCCATTCTCGCCTGCTCGTGCTCGGTGCGGCCACGCTGCCGCCGGATGACCTGCGCGACCGCGTGCGCCAACTTGTGGAGCGCCTTCAGCTCTCGCTGAATGACGACGACTATGGCTACGATGATGATGCCGACTATGAATACGATGACGCGGCCTGGGACGATCTTGACGCGTTGGTGGAGCAAGCTAAAACGCTGCTGGGCGAGCGGCGTTATGAAGCCGCGCACAACCTGTTGAGTGCCGTGTTGAGCGAGCTGATGCTGGCGGCTGGCCAGTCCGGCAGCGGGGAGGAATTTCGCGATGTGCTTGACAGCGCAACCCAACACCTGCTGACCTGCTGGCAGGCCCTGCCGCCGGACGACCAGCGGCGCGCCTCGGCCCTGCGCCTGGCGTTTGAAGTGCTGGCCTGGGATGTAAGCTTCGGCGGTTCCGACCTGCGGACGGCCATCGAGAAGGCGCTGGTCAGGGCGGCGACACCCGGCGAACGTGAAGCGCTGCGCGAGTGGATCGCGCTCGCCCGCCGGCAGGCGCCGACCAGCCGGCGCGACGCCTACACCGGAGATTGGGTGAACAAGAGCTGGAGGGAACTCGACCAGAAGTTGGCCGGTGGCGAGCGCATTGGTCAACGCACGGCCGCCAAGAAGGTCAGGCCGGCGGCACAAAAAGCGAGATCCGTGAACGCGGCGGCAGGCTGACTGGACGGTTGATCCGGGTTTAGAGATAGACGCTAAACGAAGTCGTCCAGCGCGCTCTCTTCTGCTTCACCCTCCGGTTCGGCGGGCGCGGCCGCCGGGGCTGGCTGGCTCCAGGTCACGGCGCGGCCAAAGATCAGGTAGCCGGTATGCGCCACCATGCGGTCGGTAGGGCGCAGGCGCTCGGGCACGACCTTGTAGTATCGGATCAGCACCTCGCATACTTCCAGAAAATCGAAGCGGTTCTGTTGCAGGGCCTCCAGCAGGCGCGAAACCTGGTTGGCCGTGGGCACAATCGAGCCGAAGAAACCGCCGCCGGCCAGCGCCTGGCGGGCCTGACCCACGTAGTCCCACGGGTTGGGCACGTCAAGGAACAGGGCATCGGCGTCCGTCTCGTCATAGCCCTCGGCGATGTTGCGCAGCTTGAAGGTGACACGTTCGGCCAGGCCCACACGCTCCAGATTCTTGCGCGCCAGCGTCTGCATGTCCTCACGCACGTCGTAGCTGATCACGCGCCCCTGCGGCCCGACCATCAGGGCCAGCACCGTCGTCAGCCCGCCGCTGCCCGTGCCGCTCTCCACCACCGTCTTGCCCGGCGCAATCGCCAGCTTCATCAAAATGAAGCCGATGTCTTTGGGATAGATGATCTGCGAGGTGCGCTTGAGGTCGCGGATCAGATCATCGGTGGAGGGCGTGAGCAGGTAGAACTTGTGGCCGGTGTGGCTGGTGATCTCCGAACCGAGGGCTTGCCCGATGAGGGCGTCGTGCTCGACGATCCCGACGTGAGTGTGCAGCCGCTCACCGGGCCTGAGCTTGAAAATGAAGGATTGTTTTTTGCGATCCTGGCCGATCAATTGCACGATGTCGCCCGATTGGGTGAGAGCCATGGGGGGTCGCCTGTTCGGTAAGAATGCCAGGATTATACTCGCGCGGCAGGTCCACTTTGTTGTGGTACACTTCGGGCGACTTCGCTGGAGGCAAATGGCATGGAGAACAGAAGACGAGTCGTATGCGTCGAGGACGAGCCGGCTATGATTGATCTCATCCGGTTGATCTTGGGGCGTAAAGGCTATGACGTGATCGGCGCGGCCGGCGGGCGCGAGGGCCTGGACGCGATTCAGCGCGAGAAGCCCGATGTGGTGTTGCTCGATCTGATGATGCCGGATATGGATGGCTGGGAGGTCTACCAGAAGCTGAAAGCCAATGAGCTGACCAAGGACATCCCTGTCATTGTGGTGACCGCCAAGGCACAGAGCATTGACAAGGTGCTCGGCCTGCACATTGCCAAGGTGGACGATTACATCACCAAGCCGTTCGGGCCGCAGGACTTGGTGGACAGTGTCGAGAAGGTGCTGGCGCGGCGGGAGCGGGCCGAGAGCTGAAGCGGCGCCGGCGGCAGCCCGTCATGATTCATCCGGGGCCGTGGCGCAGACGCGCCCTGCGGCCCCGGTTTCGTTGCCATGGCCCGCCGCGTTGATGTCCGCCTGAAGTCGGGCGGGGCGCACGTGGCAATCGGCGCGCTCTGGTGTAGTTCCTTCTTTTGCCGGCTGCGCGGGCTGATGTTCCGGCGACGGCTGGCGCCCGGCGAGGCCCTCCTCCTGGTCGAAGCCGCCGATCACCGCGCCGCCGCTGCCATCCACATGTTCTTCGTGCCGTTTTCGATCGCGGTCATCTGGATCAACGCGGCGGGCCGTGTGGTGGACAAGGTGGAGGCCAAACCCTGGCGGCCGTTCTATGCGCCGCGCGCCCCCGCCCGCTACACGCTGGAAGCCGAACCCGAAGTCCTCAACCGTGTCTCGATCGGTGATGAAGTGGTCTTTGAAGAGCCTGCGGCTGGCGCTGGCCGTTAGCCTGATGTGGTCGGTCTGGCCGCGCGCCGCCGGTGCGCAGGAGACCGATCCCGTTTACATCGTCCAGCCCGGTGATACGCTCTTCAGCATCGCCCGCCAGTTTGGCCTGACAGTCGAGGCGTTGCAGGCGGCTAACCCGACCGTCAACGCCAACGCCCTGCCCATTGGGCAGGCGCTGTTCATCCCGGGTTTTGATGGGTTCAGCGGAGTGCTAAGCGTGCACCTGCTCGAACCGGGTGAGTCGCTCGTCAGCCTGGCGCGGCGGTATGGCCTGCGCCGTGAGACGCTCATCCGCCTCAACCGCCTCCTCAATCCCGATCAGCTCTACATCAATCAACCGGTGGTGCTGATAGATCAGGCCGAGATCGCTCCCATCGCGGTCGGTGAGGGCGTGGATGTGGAAGCCGGACAGAGCGCGCTCGCGTTGGCCGCGGCGCGTAACGCCAACCCATGGGCCGTCGCCGCCGCCAATGAGCTGGCGCATCCGGGCGCAGCCTCGCCGGGCGTGCGCCTGGCCTTCCCCGGCGGCGAGACGCCGCTCAAGGCGCTGCCCGCCCCCCTCCGCGATTTGCGCCTGTGGCCGTTCCCGATCCAGCAAGGGCGCACACTGGTCATTCAAGTCGTGACACGCGAACCGGTGCAGTTGAGCGGGACGCTGGGCGAGTGGACGTTGACCTTCGTCGCCGACCCGGCTGCGCCGAACACCTATTATGCGCTGCATGGCATCTACCGTCTGGCCGAGCCGAGTCTCTACTCTCTCAACCTCCGGGTGATAGACGAGGCCGGTCGCGTAGCCGGCTTCAGCCAGAGCCTGCCGGTGCGCGCCGGGCAGTATGCCACCGACCCGCCGCTGATCGTGCCGCCCGAGACTCTCGATCCGGCCAACGTCCGGCCGGAGAACGAGCGAGTCAAGGCCATCGTCACGCAAGTGACGCCGGATAAGTTGTGGAGCGGGAAGTTCCGGCTGCCCTCGGTCGGCGTCATCCGCTCACGCTTCGGCTCACTGCGCTCGTACAACGGCGGCCCCTACGACTCGTTTCATGGCGGCACGGATTTCTCCGGCGGCGAGGATCGCGCAATCACCGCGCCCGCTGCCGGCGTTGTCAGGCTTGCCGAGAACCTGACGGTGCGCGGCGGCGCGACCCTGATTGATCATGGTTGGGGCGTGTTCACCGGCTACTGGCATCAATCGCAGATTCTGGTGAGGCCGGGCGACCGCGTGGAGCCGGGGCAGATCATCGGCTACAACGGGGCGACGGGCCGCGTTACCGGCCCGCATCTGCACTGGGAAGTATGGGTCAATGGCTTTCAGGTCGAGCCGCTGGAGTGGACGGAGGTCGCCTTCCCTTAAGGACGGATGGGGTTCGGTTAGCGCGAGGGCGATCGAAACACCGAGATGCCGAGGGCGCCCATTTCACCGAGAGATAAAAGCCTATCTCCCAACCGGGGGTCTGGCGAAGGCAAAGCCTTCGCCAGACCCAGACCAAACCGCCAAGGCGAAGTTTAGAGATAAGCTCTGAGCCGTTCAATCTGCTATCAGATCTGTTCCAGCCGATGATTCGAGTTCGCCGCGTTCGTAAGCCCGAATGAGGTCCCGGGCCTCGGCCTGATGCGCTTCTGAAACCAACACTTCCACTTCGCCGAGCGGGCCGACCGTCAACGCATACACAGCGCCCGCGCTCTCGCGCTGGGTGCGCGCCGGAATCTCCGCCGCCTCCAACAGACTTCGGATGATCTCAGCCTGTAGTGCGCCGGCGGCAGTGTAAACGACCACCCAGTGTTGACGCATGGCGACTCCTGCGACAAATCATTGTGAGAGACATTGCAAAGGCGTTTGCGCTGAGTATAATGCCATTTGTCGAATCATGAACCTGTGCAACTCTGCTTGGCCAATCCTGTGCAGTAACGTCCGGGTCTTAACCTGAGGCTTGATCTTGAACGACCGTCTGACACCGAAAGCCGATTACTGGGGCGCTGCCTTCACCATCGAAGACGCCGACCTGGAGTACCTCTATAACCTGCTGCTGGAAGAAGAGACGCCGCTGACCTCCGCCGAGATGGCGCAGCACATCATCCGCCGCCGCCATCAGCGCGAGTCGGAAGCGCTAAAACGCCGCGAGCAAGGGGCGACGCCCTATCTTCCGCGCGAGACCTACACCGTTGGTCAAAAGATCGCCTTCAACCTGCCGCGCTTCGGCCTGGCGACGGTGACCGCCGTGCGCCCCGGGCGCAACCCGGAGTATGGCGACTTCGACGTGATCACGGTGGATTTTGCCGATGAGCGCGGACGGCGTGAATATGCCGCGCGCCTGCCGCAACACCCCCTCAACAGCCAAAACCTTTATCACGGCGAAGCGGAACTTCTGTCGCCGGAGGAACTCATCGAGCGCTATGGCCCTGTGGTCGCAGCCAAGCTGGAGGCGCGCTTGAAGGCCAGCCCGGAGATCGTGCGGCTGGCGGGGCGCTGGTTCCCGCGCGCGCTGCTGGCGACGGTGAACGTTGGCCACCTCAACCTGGCCGAAGCTGTGCTCGATATGGCCGGGGGCGGCCCGCTGCCCACCGAAGCGCTGATCAAAGAAGTCGGCCTGCCGGCCAACGTCAATCCCCGCCTGCAAGCGTTCTCACTACACTATGCCTTGCAGGAGGATCCGCGCTTCGACGAAGTCGGCCCGCAGGGCGAGGTGCTGTGGTATCTGCGCCGGTTGGAACCGCCCGAGGTCGTTTACCCGCCGCGCCGGCTGGAGGTTGCCGCACCCGAGGGCGAGGTCCCGACGCTGCCGCCGTATCTTACCCATCTGATCGCCGAGATTGATGACGAGTGGTCACCCGCGCCGGTAGCCGTTGAAGGCGCCGCCGAAGTTCCGACCGAGGTCGCCGTGACGCTGACCTTCCCCCATCGGCGGGTCGGGACACTGCCGCTCTCGGCGCGCCTGGCGCCGTTGTTCCCCACGGCTTACGAAGCGCCGCGCGTGCTCTTCACCTGGATCGAGGCAGATACCGGCGAGCGCTTCCCCGGCTGGGTGGTGCGTGAGGGTCGCTACGTCTTTGGCCTGGACGAGTGGTTTCGCAAGCTCGACTTTCCCGTGGGCGGCCAACTGACGGTGAGCCGCGGCGCCTCCCCCGGCGAGGTCGTCATCAAGGCCAGCAAGCGTCGGCCCAACCGCGAGTGGGTGCGCATGGCTGCCGCCACGCCGGATGGCCGGCTGACGTTCACCATGCAGAAGCACAACATCGGCGTTCACTATGATGACCTGATGGTGATGGCGATCAGCAACCCGGCCGCCATTGACGAGGTCTGGCTGAAGAGCCAGAGCCTGCCCTTCCCCCGCCTGGTGGCCGACGTCTTCCGCGAACTTGCGAAGCTCAACCCGCAAAGCGCCGTGCACGCCAAGACGCTCTACGCCGGCGTGAACGTGGTGCGCCGCTGCCCGCCCGGCCCGATCTTCGCGCAATTGCTGACGCATCCGTACTACGTGCACGTCGGCGACGCCTACTGGCGCTTCGATCAGTCTCGGTGGACGGAGTGAGCACTGCGCCATGATGTCCTCCCTCCTGGTCAAACCGACCCTCGACACCAAGTTCCACATTGACTTCGATTGGTGGGCGCGCGAAGGCCGGGAACTAAAGGTGGACGTGGCCAAACACGTCAAGCCCGAGTTCCTGGAGACCCTGAATGCCTATGCGGGCGGCGAAGTGCTGGATGAAGTGGACGCGGAGACGGGCGAGGTCAGACAGGTGGATATGCTGCAGTACATGTTGCGCACGCAGTGCAAGCCGCTGGAGACGTTCCTGACCGAGCACACCTCGCTGGTGGATATCGTCTTTCACACCTTTCTGGCCAACGGCAACTGCCCTCTCTCACCCAACGAACTGGCCGAAAAACTGAACCGGCCGGCAAACACCATCCTGCGCACGCTGGCCGGGCGTACGGTCTACAAGGGCCTGCGGCCTGTCATGGAAGAATGAAAGTCTATGTGAAGCTGTTTGCGCTGTTGCGCCAGCATCACCCCGGCCCGGATCGGTCTGCACCTTTGGAAGTCGAATTGCCCGCCGGCGCGACCGTGACCGACCTGATCCCGCGCCTCAATCTGCCGGACAAGCTGGTCCGCAATGCGTTCATCAACAACCAGGCCGCTGCCCTGACCACGCCGCTCAACGACGGCGACCGGGTGAACCTGTTTCCGCCGGTGGTCGGCGGCGGGTGGCTGCGCAGCCGAGCGCCTCGTCCGCTATAATTCCAGTCACGCGCCCGTAGCACAATCGGACAGTGCAGCAGCCTTCTAAGCTGTTGGTTGTGGGTTCGAGTCCCGCCGGGCGCGCTGCGGCCTGAAGCTGCTCTTATCCGCGACCGAACCTCTGCCCTCATGGCCCGGGCTGTTGGTCGCGGACCGCGTTAAAGACAAATCCTTGCTTCAAACACAGTATCGAACCGGATAAACAAAAACTCCCCACTGAGGGGAGTTGCACACTGATCGGGTTAGGTCACAACCTGCAAAGGTGATAGAGCCTCGGCCTCCGGCGCCTCATCCAATCTGGCTGGGGATCGTGGATTCGAACCACGGCATACAGATCCAGAGTCTGCTGTCCTACCACTAGACGAATCCCCAGAGTGAGCGGGATTTTAGCACAGCGCGCCGGGGCTGTAAACGTTCTGGAAAGCGGCCTGTTCCTGAGATACACTTAATCATCCCGTTCTCCGAGAGAAGAATGACTGACTCGACATCCGTACCTGCGCCGGCCCCGGTGGATTTCATTCGTGCTGCCGTGCTCGAGGACCTGCAGTCCGGCCGCTTTAACGGGCGTGTGCACACCCGCTTCCCTCCCGAGCCGAACGGCTACCTGCACATCGGTCATGCCAAGGCCATGGCGGTGGATTTCGGCATCGCCGCCGAGTTCGGCGGCAAGTGCAATCTGCGCTTCGATGACACGAACCCGGTGAAGGAAGAGCAGGAATATGTAGACGCCATCCTGGAGGACATCCGCTGGCTCGGCTACCAGTGGCACGGCGAGCCGTTGTACGCCTCCGATTACTTCGACCAGTTGTATGACTGGGCCGTCGAGCTGATCAAGAAAGGCAAAGCGTACGTCTGCGACCTGACGCCCGAGCAGTTGCGCGAGTATCGCGGCACGCTCACCCAGCCCGGCAAAGACAGCCCGTACCGCAATCGCTCCGTCGCCGAGAACCTGGACCTGTTCGCGCGCATGCGCCGGGGCGAATTCGCCGAAGGTTCCCGCACCCTGCGCGCCAAGATTGACATGGCCTCCGGCAACATCAACCTGCGCGACCCGGTGATGTACCGCATCCTGCACGCCGAGCATCATCGCACCGGTAATCGGTGGTGTGTGTATCCGATGTATGACTATGCCCACGGCCAGTGCGACTCCATCGAGGGAATCACGCACTCGCTATGTTCGCTGGAGTACGAGGATCATCGCCCGCTGTATGAGTGGTTCCTGAAGGAGCTGGGTATCTACGCGCCCCGGCAGATCGAGTTCGCGCGTCTCAACCTGTCCTACACGGTGATGAGCAAACGCAAGCTGCTCCAGCTGGTGAAGGAGGGCTATGTGCGCGGCTGGGACGACCCGCGCCTGCCGACGTTGCGCGGCCTGCGCCGGCGCGGCTACACGCCGGAGGCCATCCGTGACTTCTGCGCCCGCATCGGCGTCGCCAAGAACAACACGACGATTGACCTGGCGCTGCTGGAACACTGCCTGCGCGAAGACTTGAACAGGCGGGCGCCGCGCGTGATGGGCGTGCTGCGCCCGCTCAAGGTCGTCATCGAAAACTACCCTGCCGGCCAGACCGAAGAGATGCAGGCCGTCAACAATCCGGAGGATCCGGCTGCCGGGACACGGCCCGTCCCCTTCAGCCGCGAGCTATACATCGAGCAGGACGATTTCCGCGAGAACCCACCGCCCAAATACTTCCGGCTGGCGCCGGGGCGCGAGGTGCGTCTGCGCTATGCTTACTTCATCAAATGTGTGAGCGCCGTGAAGGATGCCGCCGGCAACGTCACGGAACTGCGCTGTACCTATGACCCGGCCACGCGTGGCGGCGACGCGCCGGACGGACGCAAGGTGAAGTCCACCATTCACTGGGTCTCCGCCGCGCACGCGTTGCCGGCCGAGGTGCGCCTGTACGATCGCCTGTTCAGCGTGCCCAATCCGGACGATACCGAGGAGGGCCAGGACTTCAAGGCCTATCTCAATCCTCACTCGCTCGAAGTGCTAAGCGATAGTTACGTGGAGCCGAGCCTGAGGGACGCGCAGCCCGGCCAGAGCTTCCAGTTCGAACGTCAGGGATACTTCTGCGTGGACCCGGACTCGGCCCGCGGCCGGCTGGTCTTCAATCGCTCCGTGCCGCTCAAGGACTCGTGGGCCAAGATCGAGAAGGCTCAGCAGGCCGGGTAACGGCTCGGGGCTTGGGTCGGGCGAAGGCCTTGCTTTCGTCAGACCTCCAGTCTTCGGCTATTGCAATTGCGGCAGCACACCGCGGGCCAGCGCCTCCAGTCCATCCAGATCATCCAGGTCGAGCCATTGCACCATCAGGCGCTGCACGCCGGCCTCGGCGTAGCGGCCCAGTTGCTCGACGATCTTGTTGGCTGTGCCGACCAGGACGCCGCGCTCCTTGAGGCCGGCGCGCGAGCGGTTGCCCAGCTTGCGCCGGACCTCGGCTTCGTCGCGGCCAAAGACGCTCCCGTGCATCAGCGAGCGCCGGATGTTGCCCGGCGCGCGGCCCCGCGCCTCCAGCAAATCGTTCAGCTGAGCGTTCAGTTCGCGGAAGCGGGCCGGTGGGACGAAGACGGCATTCCACTCGTCCGCCCAGCGCGCAGCGACGGGCAGGGTGCGCTTCGGCCCGCTCCCGCCGATGAGGAGAGGTGGGCCGCCGGGCCGCGCCGGCCTCGGCAGCAGCACGGCCTCGCGTACTTTGTAGTATTCGCCGTCGAAGTCCAGGGGCGTGTCTGACTTAAGCAGGTGAGAGATGATCGTCAGGCCTTCCTCGAAGCGCTGGAAGCGCCGCGCGATATCCAGCAAATTCCAACTGTAATTGGTGTGCTCGCGCTCCTGCCAGCCCGCTCCCAGGCCGAGCGTCAGGCGTCCGCCGGAGAGGTCGTCTACGGCGGCGGCGATGCGCGCGGTCATCGTCGGCTGGCGGAAGGAGACGGGGGAGACCAGCGGGCCGAACTCGATGCGTTGCGTGTGGCTGGCCAGCCAGGTGAGCGAGACCCACAGCTCGAGCGAGTCCAGATCGGGCGGCTCGGCGTTGGTGTAATGGTCGGAGCGGTACAGGCCGGCGAAGCCCAGGTCTTCGACGGCCCGTGCCATGCGTTGCCAGCGCGGCCAGTTGAGGCCGTTCTGGCCTTCGATCATGATGGCGAGGTCCATGTGGTGCAGTGTCGTCGTACGCGATGGGTCATCCGTTAGCGCGGTGTACTCTCTCAAGGCGGACACGGCCCGCGCAGATACTGTTGACACTCCGCCGCCGTCCACGCGCGCGTCAGTGCGCCGCGCGCCGCCTCGATTAGCGCGGACCCCTCGGCGGGCAGGGGCTGCGTCGGGTCAACGGCCCGGATGGCGCGGCGCAGCGCCGCCTCGGCCTCCGGCGTTGGCTTCTCGGTGAGGGTCGCAGCGTGCAGGGCGAGCAGCAGGCTGAGTTGTGGATCAGCGGGCGCGGCCAGTTGGGCTTGAGCTGCCAATTCGTTCGATTGCGCCAGCCGCACCTGGTTCTCGGCGCGGCGGATGTTGAGGCCGGCCAGGTAGCCGGAGACGAGCACCGCGCCGACGGCGATCGTTGCCAGAGTGATGATCAGGCCGAGGTAGAGCGAGCGCTGCTGCTGCTGCTGACGCGAGTCAACCTGCTCGCCCGTGCGCCGCGCCTCGATCTCGGCCAGGCGCCGGGCTGCTTCGACTTCACGCTGGCGCAGCTCCTCGCGCTCGGCGGCCTCGCGGTCACGCAGGGCGATGCTGGCGCGGATGAAATTGCGCTCCGCCTGCCCGATTTCGGCTTCGCGTTCCGCCAGCCAGCCTTCCGCGCCGATCAGCAGAGCGCCGCGCAGCAGCGCGCCCTCGTCGTGGCCGGCGGCCTCCCACTGCTGCAACATGCCGCGCAGACGTTCCTGCCATGCCCGGAAGTTGCGGTTTGCCTGCATCCACTCGCGTAGGCGGCCCCAGCTGCGGATCAAGGCCTCGTGCACAATCTCGGCGGTCTCCTGCCCGCTGGGGTCGCGGTTGGTGACGAGCAGGCGGGCGTTTGCCAGTTGTTGCACCAGCGGCCAGGCCGCCTCCAGTTCGGCGCGCGTCGCCTGGCGCCGGGTGTCTTCCGTGTTCTCACCGGGGCGCACCATCTGCACGAAGGCGCGCCGCGCCACCGGCTGTTGCTCGGCGGGCAGCTGGCTGTACACCTCCTCGGCGTAACGCGCCAGCGCGCCCTCCACGCGACCGATCTCTTCGTAAGCCTGATGCGTCAACAGCTTGCCGCTCTGTTTGGCCCACAGCGTCGTCAGCGCGAATTCCAACAGCGGCAAGTTGCCCGGCTCTTCGCCCACGTCGTCGAGGATGCGCTCCACCAGGCCGGATTGAAACTTGACGTGCTGCTTGCGGGCCGGCTCCTTGATGGCGCGCGTCAGCTCGACGCGGGTCATAGGGCCGAGGAAGAGGGTGGCGTTCTGCAGCGCGTCGGCCAGCGGGCGATGCGAGAAGGCCTGGCCGAGAAAATCGGCGCGCAGGGTCAGCACGACATGCAGCGGCGCGCTTTCCTGGAGGCCGGCGAGCAGCACATCAATGAAGGCGCGCCGCACCTCCGGCTCCGGGCAGAGGGTGAACAGTTCTTCGAACTGGTCAATGACCAGCAACAGGCGATGTTTATCCGGCTGGCTGCGCAGCAGAAGCTTAACGGCGGACGCGAGCCGGACCGAGCCGTTGCGGAGCGAATCGGCCAGCGCTTGCAGGCGCGTGACGCGGTCGGCCATCTCCGGCGGGAGTATGGCGCTGGCCAGCGCTTCGAAGGGGCGCGCACCCGGGCGCATGTCGGCAAGCAGCCAGGCCTTCTGCTGGGACTGCCGCAGCGAGGCCGCCTGCCGCAGGCGCGAGACCAGCCCGGCAAACACCACCGACGATTTGCCGCTGCCCGACGGCCCGACGACCGCCGTGAGTTGCTGCGCCTCGACCTTGTCGCTCAGCGCGTCGGTGAAATCCTCACGTCCGAAAAAGAAGGGCGCATCGTCCTCCTGAAAGGCGAACAGCCCGCGGTAGGGGCAGGGCAGAGGCGGGGCGCTGTGCGTGGTCGGCGTGAGCACGGGCGTCTCGACATAGTCCTGCCGTTCGCGCAATCGTTGCAGGCCGAGTGGAACAAGCGGCGGCGCAGCCGTTATCTGCTCAGCGGTGACGCCCAGCGCCTCACGCAGGGCGTGCGCCAATGCGCCGGCGGAGGGGTAACGGGCCTCGGGCTTTTTCTCCAGCGTTTTGAGGATGACCTGCTCCACCGCCGGCGACAGTTCCGGGTTGAAGCGCCTGGGCGGCGGCGGCTCCTTTTCGATTTGCAACCGCAGCAGATCGTCCGGGTTCTTGGCGTCGAAAGGCACGTTGCCCGTCATCAGCCCGTAGAGGATGATGCCGAGCGCGTAGATGTCGCTGGCGCGGCCGCCGGGTTGGCCCTGGCACAACTCCGGCGCCATGTAGATGGGCGTGCCGGCAGGCCGTCCGCTGGTGACGGTGGGTTGTGCATCGCTGATCATGCGTGCGATGCCGAAGTCGGTGAGGATGACCTGGCCGTCGGCGGTCAGCATGATGTTGCTGGGCTTGAGGTCGCGGTGGATCATGTTGCGAGCGTGCGCGTAATCCACGGCAGCGGCCAGGGCGTTGAAGATGAGGGCAGTCTCGATCGGCGAGAAAGTTGCCCGGTTGGGGATGGTGTTCAGGCTACGCTCGTAGATTTCAGTGGAGAGCGTCGGCCCCTCGATCAGCTCCATGACCATGTAGTACAGGTCGTTCTCGGCGTCGAAGTCGAAGACTTGCACGATGTTGGGGTGGCGCAGGCGGGCCACCAGCGCCGCTTCGCGCTCGAAGCGCTCGACGAAGCCGGGATACTCTACGAAGTGCGGGTGAAGGATCTTGATTGCGACGTAGCGGTCGAGGCCGGGCTGATACGCCTTGTAGACTTCGGCCATGCCCCCGGAGCCGAGTTGCGAGATGAGACGGTACTTGCCGAGGGTCTTTCCGATCACGGCTCGCAGTGTAGTCGGCCTGAACGATTTTGCCAACGAGGAAACGGTGGGCGTCGGTTGGCGAACCGCGGTATTGCCGGAGCCACGCTATGCCGAGGCCCACCCACGCGCGCGGCAGCCTCAATTTCACCGGCCCGGGTCGCACGAACTCGTTTGCGTCCGGCCAACGCTATCTGGCTCTGCCTTGCGCCGCCACGGCGGCGGCGGCTTTGGCTACGGCTTCCGGGTCGCCGAGGTAGTAGCTTTTGAGCGGCTTCAACTCGGCATCCAGCTCATAGACCAGCGGGATGCCGGTCGGGATGTTGAGTTCGACGATGTCCTGGTCGGAGATGTTATCCAGGTATTTGACCAGCGCGCGCAGGCTGTTGCCGTGCGCGGCGATGACGACCCGCTGGCCGCTCTTGACGACGGGCGCGATGACGTCGAGCCAGTAGGGCGTCATGCGCGCCACCGTCTCTTTGAGCGATTCGGTGCGAGGCAGCTCATGGGGAGCGAGGCCGGCGTAGCGACGATCGAAGCGCGGGTGGCGCTCATCGTCCAGCTCCAGCGCGGGCGGGGGCACATCGTAGCTGCGCCGCCAGATCTTCACCTGCGCCTCGCCATACTTCTCGGCCATCTCCGACTTGTTCAGGCCCTGGAGCGCGCCGTAGTGGCGCTCGTTCAATTGCCAGGCTTTGGTCACCGGCAGCCAGTCGAGGTCCATTTCCTCCAGCACCAGGTTGAGGGTGTGAATGGCGCGCTTGAGGACGGAGGTGAAGGCCACGTCGAAGGTATAGCCCTCGGCCTTGAGCAGCCGGCCGCCGCTCACGGCTTCGGCGCGGCCCTGGTCGGTCAGGCCGACGTCCGTCCAGCCGGTAAAGCGATTCTCCAGGTTCCAGGTGCTTTGCCCATGGCGGATCAAAACCAGTCTGTACATGCGCTCTCCTTGAGAAATGGGGCAAACGCCGCGCCCGCTCACAACCCGACGTGGCGTCCGCTCGTATTCGTGTGAATTCAGACGACGGTCGGCGCGGTAGGGCGGGATCTCCAGCACTTCGCCGGCCCGGTGCCGCGCCTGCAGGTCGCGCCAGAAGCGGGGGTTGAGCAGGTCGCCGTGCGCGTCCAGAAATGCCCGCCGCAGGTCGCCGGCCAGGCCGAGGAAGTTGCCGAACTCTTCGGGAAAAATATCCTTCTCGCCGACGTAATACCACGGCTCGGCGCTCAGCTCATCGGCGTCGTCGCGGGGCGGCGGCAGGTCGCGGAAGTTGCAATCGGTGAGCATGGTCAGCTCATCGTAGTCGTAGAAGATGACGCGCTTGTGGCGCGTGACGCCGAAATTCTTGAGCAGCAGGTCGCCGGGGAAGATGTTGGTGGCGGCCAGGTCCTTGATGGCTTGTCCATAGTCCAGGATCGCGTCGCGGGCTTCGTCTGCCGACGACTCGCGCAGGTACAGGTTGAGCGGCTTCATCCGCCGCTCGACGTAGACGTGCTTGAGCACCACGACTTTTTCGGTCACGTCCACGCTTTCGCGCGCAGTCGCCAGTTCCTCCAGCAGGTCGGGCGCAAAGCGTTCTCGTTCGAAGGTCAGGTGGCGGAACTCCTGGGCGTCCACCAGCCGCCCGGCCCGATCGTGCTTGAACACCAGGTCGTATTTTGTCAGGACATCCTGGCGCGTGGTGGTCTTGGGGTAGGCGAAGCGGTCGCGGATGACCTTGAAGACGATATCGTAGGAGGGCAGGGTGAAGACGATCATCACCATGCCCTTATCGCCCGGCGCGACGACGAAACGGTCGTCCGAGCGTTCGAGGTGCTGCAGCAGGTCCCAGTACAACTCGGCCTTGCCGTGACGGTTGTAGCCGAGGGAGATATATAACTCGGCCAGGCGCTTCCACGGCATGAGCGATTTGAGGAACTCGACCGTCTCGCGCGGACAGTCCAGGTCCACATGGAAATAGGAGTGGGTATAGCTGAAGACGATACTGACCTCGTCTTCGGTGAGGAGCACGGCGTCCGCGGCGACGCGACCGCTGCGGTTGCGCAGGACGATGACCAGCGGCATGACCCGATCGCCGCCGCGCAGGCGGCCCACCAGGTAGGCGGCCTGGTTGCGATAGAAGACGGGCCGGAGCAGGTCTGCCGCTTCGATCGGATGTCTGCCCCAGCCGGCGTGCTGGCGTTCGCATTCGAACTCGCGCGCAATCCGTGCGGCGTCGCGCTCCAGGTCTTCGAACGGGATTCGAAATCGCGCGTGCTGCAGGCAGGCGCGGGCCAGCGCCGTCAGCGACTCGCCGGCCGGGTATGTGATGTACGGCGGCCGATCGCCGGCGCTGGGCGGCATCTCCAGGTCGGCGCCCTGAAACTCGATCGGCACATCAATGCCGACGGTGTCGAAGACGCGGCGCGTGACCGAGGTGAAATAAGTTTTGGCGATATCGGCGGCGGGATGGCCGACGCACAAGTCGGCGTAAGCGTGCTTGACGTAGCGCCACAGGTTGCGGTTCTGGAACCGCTCGCCGATGTACGGGCGCAGGTATTGCAGCGCGCTCTGGATGTAGATCTCGCGCACGTTCAGCCGCTCGACGGCGTCGGCCTGCAGACCATGCCAGTCTTGCTGCTCGAAGCGCTGCTGGGCGCGGCGCATCAGCCCGCGCAAGGCGGCGCGATAGCCGCCAAAGGATTGCCAGATCGTGCGCGCGCACTCGCGGGCCAGCTCGGAGACGGTGGCAGGAGGCGGGAAGGCGTCCACGGGTGAGCGGCTATCCGTTGGGTCTGTTCTTGTCCGCTCCATTCGGGGATAGAAAAGGGGCCGGATGGAAGGTCCGGCCCGTCTTATCACATGGGCGCCGGCTGCATAGCCGCCGGCTGCATAGCCGCAATCACCGCCTCTCCAAACTCACTGCACTTGACTTCGGTCGCGCCCTCCATCAGCCGGGCGAAGTCGTAGGTGACGGTGCGGTTGCCGATGGCGCCGTCCATGCCTTTGATGACCAGGTCAGCGGCCTCCGTCCAGCCCAGGTAGCGCAGCATCATCTCGCCGGAGAGGATGACCGAGCCGGGGTTGACCTTGTCCTGGTTGGCGTACTTGGGCGCCGTGCCGTGCGTGGCCTCGAAGACGGCGTGGCCGGTGACGTAGTTGATGTTGCCGCCGGGCGCAATGCCGATGCCGCCCACCTGGGCCGCCAGCGCGTCCGAGAGATAGTCGCCGTTCAGGTTCATGGTGGCGATCACGTCGAACTCGTCCGGGCGGGTGAGCACTTGTTGCAGGGTGATGTCGGCGATGGCATCCTTGATCAGCACGCGGCCCGCCGCCAGGGCCTCCTTTTGTTCGGCGTTGGCGCCCGCCTCGCCCTTGTCGCGCTTTGTCCGCTCCCACTGCTCCCAGGTGTACACCCGATCGGCGAACTCGCGCTCGGCTAGCGCGTAGCCCCAGTTGCGGAACGCGCCCTCGGTGAACTTCATGATGTTGCCCTTGTGCACGAAGGTCACGCTTTTACGCTTGTTGTCCAGGGCGTATTGAATGGCGGCGCGGATCAGGCGTTCGCTGCCCTCCCTGGAGATGGGCTTGAGGCCGAAGCCGGATGTGTCGGGGAAGCGGATCTTGCCGAACTCCTTGGGGAAAGCTTCCTTGAACAACTTCTTGAACTTTTCGGCGGCCTCGGAGCCGGCCTCGAACTCGATGCCGGCGTAGATGTCTTCCGTGTTTTCGCGGAAGATGACCATGTCCACCTTCTCGGGCCGGCGCACCGGCGAGGGCACGCCCTGGAACCAGCGCACCGGGCGCAGGCAGACGTACAGGTCGAGCAGCTGGCGCAGCGCCACATTGAGCGAGCGGATGCCGCCGCCGATGGGCGTGGTGAGCGGGCCTTTGATGCCGACGAGAAATTCACGGAAAGCCTCCACCGTCTCGTCCGGCAGCCAGGTGCCGAACTGGGTGAAGGCCTTTTCGCCGGCGTACACCTCCATCCAGGCGATCTTGCGCCGCCCGCCGTAGGCTTTGGCGACGGCCGCGTCCAGCACGCGCACGGCAGCGCGCCAGATGTCCGGGCCGGTGCCATCGCCCTCTATGAAAGGCAGGATGGGGTGATCGGGCACGTGCAACTGGCCGCCGGAGATGGTGACTTTTTCACCGGCGGGGACTTGGATGAGTTGGTAAGGCATTGAGGCTCCTCGGAGATCAGTATCGTGCGGATTATAGTCGCGCGACTCGTAGAACGCCATAGCTGAAGGATCCAAAACCTTCCTGTGCAATCCGCGAAATCCGTGGATAATGCCCGTCAGCAGCGACGCTGCTCCAGGCAAACGACGATCATCAAGCTGATTATGAAACACTCCACCGGCCCCATCGAAGTCATCACCGGCTCCATGTTCAGCGGCAAGACCGAGGAGCTGATCCGCCGCCTGCGCCGCGCACGCATCGCCCGCCAGTCGGTGCAGGTCTTCAAGCCGCTCATTGACAACCGCTACGCGGCCGAGAAGGTGAAATCGCACGCGGGCAGCGAGTTCGAGGCCACGCCGGTCGCGCGCGCCGCCGAGGTGTTGCCGTTAGTCAAGCCGGAGACAACGGTCGTGGCGCTGGACGAGGCCCAGTTCTTCGAGCCGGGCGTGGTGGAGACGGTCCGGGCGCTGGCCGCGCGCGGCATCCGCGTCATCATTGCTGGGCTGGACCAGGATTTTCGCGGCGAGCCGTTCGGCGCCATGCCGCAGCTCATCGCGCTGGCCGAACACGTAGACAAGCTGCACGCCATCTGCGCGGTGTGCGGCGGCGAGGCCTCGCGAACCCAGCGCCTGATCAACGGCGAGCCGGCTCAATATGACGACCCGGTGGTCGTCGTCGGCGCCAGTGAGCTGTACGAGGCGCGCTGCCGCGAGCATCACCTCATCCCGCGTCGGCCCACCTCGGCCCCCGCCTTGCAGCCCGTGCCGCCTGGCGAACCGGAGATGCTGGCCAGCATCCTCATCACCGAAGATCAGCTCCAACAGCGCATCCGCCAGTTGGGTGCGACGATCAGCCAGGATTACGCGGGCAAGGAATTGCTACTGCTGTGCATCCTGCGCGGCGGCATCATGTTTCTCGCCGACCTGATGCGCACGCTCACCATCCCGCATATCGTGGACTTCATGGCCATCTCGTCTTACACGCCCGGCGTGCGCCGGTCGTCGGGCCAGGTGCGCATCACCCTCGACGTCAGCCAGGACATCGCCGACAAACACGTGCTCGTCGTCGAGGACATCGTGGATACCGGCCATACCATCGCCCACGTCATTGATTTGCTGCACACTCGCCACCCGGCCTCGCTCAAAATCTGCGCCCTGCTGGACAAAGCCGAGCGGCGCGAGGCCGATGTGCCGATTGACTACGTCGGCTTCACCATCCCCAATCACTTTGTCGTTGGTTATGGGCTGGACGTGGACGAGCATTTTCGGCACCTGCCGTATATCGGAGTCGTCAAGCCCGGCTTCGAAATCAAAGGCTGAGGCGAGTCGCGACGCGCGCCGGCATGACCCATCACCTTGCTCCCTACGCCGGCCGCTGGGTGGCGCTGCTGCGCGGCGCGGTGATCGGCGTGGGCGCGAGCGCAGCCGAAGCGGCGCTTAACGCCCGGCTCGCTCAGCCCAAGGCCAGCCCGCAGGTGGTTTACGTGCCTGAACCGTTCGACCATGACCTGCCCGAGATCGTTGTCCGTGTACGTGCCCTGCTCCCGGACGCAACGAAGGTCTGGCTGGTGGGCGGCGCCGTCCGCGATGTGCTGCTGAATCGGCGCGTTCACGACCTGGACTTCGCCGTGGACGGTGATGGGCTGGCCATCGCCCGTCGTGTGGCCGACGCGCTGGGCGGCGCGTTTTACGCGCTGGATGTCGAACGCGGCGCGGGGCGCGTCATCCTGAAAGCAGCCGAAGGGATCGGCCAAACGCTCGACTTTGCCCGGCTACGCGGCGCGGATATCTTCGCCGATCTGGCCGGGCGCGACTTCACCATCAACGCCATCGCCGTGCCGCTCGGCGCGCCGGATAGCTGCCTCGACCCGCTCCACGGCGTCGCCGACCTGCGCGCCAAACTTGTCCGCGCCTGCTCGCCCACCGCCATCGGCGATGACCCGATCCGGGGCGTGCGCGCCGTGCGGATCGCGGCGCAGCTCAACTTCAAAATCGAGACCGGGACGCGCGCCGCCGTCAAGGCCCACGCGCACGAACTGGGCCGCGTCTCGGCGGAGCGTGTCCGCGACGAATTCATCCGCTGCCTGGGCGGCCCGCAGCCCGCCGCTAGCCTGCGCGCCCTCGACCTGCTCGGCCTGCTGGCGCAAATCGTCCCGGAGCTTAAGGCGACGCAGGGCCTGGCTCAATCGCCGCCGCACACGCTCGATGTCTGGGAGCACACGCTGGCGGTCGTCACGCGCCTGGCGGAGGTGATTTACCTGCTCGGACCCGCGCACGACGTGGACGCCGCCTCCGACCTGACCGCGGGACTGGTGAGCGTGCGGCTCGGGCGTTACCGTGGGCCGATCAGCGCGCGCCTGGCCGAGCCGCTGGCCGGAGACCGGCCCACACGCTGGGTGCTGATGCTGGCCGCGCTGCTGCACGACGCGGCCAAACCGGAGGCGCGTTCGGTGGAGGCCGATGGCCGCATCCGTTTTCTCGGGCACGAGGGCCGTAGCGCCGCGCTCACGGCCGAGGTGTTAACGCGGCTCAAGTTCAGCACGGACGAGGTGCGTTACGCTCAGGCCGTGGTCGCCCACCACATGCGCCCGCGCCAGCTGACGCGCGAGGGCGAGCCGCACGCCCGCGCCATCTATCGCTTCTTCCGCGACACGGGCGCGGCGGGCGTGGACATCGTGCTGCTCTCGCTGGCCGACTTCCTGGGCAAGTACGGCGGGCAGCCGCCGCCGCAGGACGAGTGGGCCCACCACGTTGCCGGCTGCGCCAAAATGCTCGAGGCCTATTTTGAGAAGCGGGAGGTCATCATCGCGCCGCCGCCGCTGATCAACGGCGATGATCTGATGCGCGAGCTGGGCCTGCGGCCCGGCCCGCAGATCGGCCAACTGCTGGAGGCCGTGCGCGAAGCGCAGGCCGCCGGCGAAGTGAGAGACCGCGACGGTGCGCTGAGCCTGGCGCGCCGCGGCCTTGAACAGCCGCCGCCTGTCGAGGAACCCTGACACCCGGTTAGCGCCAATCCGCCGGCATCTGTTACCCAACTTGAATAATGATCACTCTTACCGACTTTGCCGCCGCCGTCACGCACAACGTCGAGACCGTCATCATTGGCAAGCATGCGCAAATCGAAAAGCTGCTCATCGCCCTGCTTTGTCAGGGCCATGTCCTTATCGAAGACGTGCCGGGCACAGGCAAGACGATGCTGGCGCGCGCCATCGCCGTCAGCCTTGGCCTGAGCTTCAAGCGTGTACAGTGCACGCCCGACCTGCTGCCCAACGATATCACCGGCGTCAACGTCTTCAACCAGCAGACGCAGAGCTTCGAGTTCCGGCCCGGCCCCGTCTTCGTCAACGTTCTGCTCGCCGATGAAATCAACCGCGCCACCCCGCGTGCGCAGGCCGCGCTGCTGGAGGCGATGCAGGAGCGCCAGGTGACGGTGGACGGCGTAACGCGCCCTTTGCCGGCGCCCTTCCTGCTGCTTGCCACACAGAACCCTATCGAATACGAGGGCACCTTCCCGCTGCCCGAGGCGCAGCTCGATCGCTTCCTGATGCGGCTCTCGCTCGGTTACCCGGACGAGCGCGATGAGGGCCGGATGCTGCGTCACCTCAACCGCCGCCACCCGATTGAGACGTTGGGCGCGGTGGTGGACGGCGCCGAGCTGCTGGCGCTGGCCGAGACGGTCAGCGCCGTGCATCTGGACGAGACGCTGGAGCAATACCTCCTGGCGCTGGTGCGCGCCACCCGTTCACACCCCGACCTGGCGCTGGGCGCGAGTCCGCGCGGCTCGCTGGCCCTGCGCAAAACCTCGCAGGCGCTGGCCGCGTTGCGGGGCCGCGACTATGTACTGCCGGACGACGTGAAGGCGCTGGCGCCGCTCACCCTGGCGCACCGGCTCATCCTGAAACCGGAGAGCCAGCTGCGCGGGCGCACCACGGCTGACGTGCTCAACGAGATTCTGGAGCGGACGCCGCTGGATGTGGGTGAATTGAAGTAGCCGGGATCAGGGATAAATCTCGGCCAGCACCGGCTCGTAATACACACGCGCGCGGCCATACGGACAGGAACAGCCATCGGGCGGCAAACGGGGCGCTTGGTCTTTGGGATAAGTGCCCTGCAGCGAGAAGCAGGCCGGGCAGGCGTCATCCGAGACGGAGACGCGAATGAGCGTGACGCGCTCGTTATGCTTCAGGCGCTCGAGGGCAGCGGCCAGTTCGTTTTCTCTGGGGGACGGCATGGCAAAATTGTAGCATGTCGCCGCCGGGCAAGGCCGGGCGCGGTAGAATCAAGTAGAGTACGCCCTGGATTCGTGCCATTTGTCAGTTGCCGAAGCGGGCAGTTTCCGCTTCAATCGTTCGGAATCCAAACCGGGCGTTTCAGGAGAAGGAACCATGTCCAAGAATATGCGGATCGGCATTTTGACCGGGGGTGGCGATGTGCCCGGGCTGAATGTTGCCATGAAGGCGGTCGTCACACGGGCTCAGCGCCATAACATCGAGATCATCGGCATCCGCCGCGGCTGGATGGGTCTGCTGCATTACAACATTGACGATCCGGCGTCGCCGGATAAGTGGCTGATGCCGATGACGCTGGAGCGTGTGCGCACCATTGACCGCACGGGCGGCACCATCCTGCACACCTCGCGCACCAATCCCGGCAACGTCAGGCCCAATGAGGTGCCGGACTTCATCCGCGCCGAAGACCGCGTGACCACCGCCAAGGGCACCGTGGACTGCACCCGGCACGTACTGCGCGTGCTGGATCATCTGGGCATCCATGCCCTCATCCCCATCGGCGGCGACGACACGTTGAGCTATGCCTGCCGCTTGCATCATGAGGGCTTTCAAGCCGTCGCCATCCCCAAGACGATGGACAACGACGTGTTCGGCACGGACTATTGCATCGGCTTCTCCACGGCGGTGACGCGCTCGGTGGAGGCCATCACCGCCTTCCGCACCTCGGTCGGCTCACACGAGCGCATCGGCATCGTGGAGCTGTTTGGCCGTAATTCCGGCGAGACCTCGCTGTTCGCCGCCTACCTGGCGGACGTGGACCGGGCGATCATCTCTGAAGTTCCGTTCGACCTGGACAAGCTGGTCGCCTTCCTCAAGGAAGATCGGGCGAAGAATCCGTCGAACTACGCCATCATGACCATCTCTGAGGGCGCCACCTTCAAAGGCGGCAGCATCGTGGAGAAGGGCCAGGAGGACGCCTACGGCCACAAGAAACTGGGCGGCATCGGCCAGATCACGGCGGAGGAGATCAAGGAGCGTTCCGGCATCAACATCATGTACGAGCAGCTGGCCTACATCATGCGCTCCGGCGCGCCGGACTCGCTTGATCGCATGGTGGCGATCTCCTACGGCGCGCTGGCGCTCGACCAGATCGCCCTCGGGCACACGGGCCGCATGGTGGCGCTGCAACAGGGCATCTACACCACCGTGCCGCTGGAGATGGTGGTGGCTGGCAAGAAGCGCGTGGACGTGACCGGGCTGTACGATCCGGAGAACTATAAGCCCAAGGTGCGCGACATGCTGGGCAAGCCGATGTTTCTGTACTGATCGGTGCTGGAAAGAAAAATGTCCCCGGTGCTGAGCCGGGGGGATTTTCGATTCCCCGGCTCACCGGCGTCTTAGCCAGCGCACCTCGATTTCCTTTTCCAGAAACTTGAAATCCGGGTCGCTGGTAACCAGCGGCGCATTCCAGGCGCTGGCCAGCGCGGCAGCGAAGCAGTCGGCGTAGGCAAGGCCGCCGCGCGCCTTATACCTGGCGGCTTGCCGCGCCAGGGCCCAATCTACGGCCACAGCCTCGATGCCAAGTTCACGGATTTCTTTCACCACCTGGTCGCTCAATGACTCAGAGTGTTTCCGGGCGAAGTGATACCAAATCTCCCCAAGATTGACGACGCTTATCCCCAGGCTGATCTTGCCGTCTATCGCCTGCCGCAGTAGTTCGCCGACGGTTACAAAATCGTAATACTATCCGCCATCCGTTGAACGTAGAGGGACTGCGTAGGTCGGGTTGGTGCAGCGACGCTGGGTTATCCATTTAGTTCTCCCTTCACCGCATGGTACAACGCTTCCGCCTTCAGCTCGCTCAGCGTATAACACTCACAGCCGAGGTGCTCGGCTAACTGGCGCGCCAGGCCCTGATCGAAGGCCGCGTGTTCCATGTTGATGACGACGGAGCGGATGTGATGCTCCTTGAATTGGTCGGCGATCCGGTGGGCCTCGATCTGCGGCGGCAGGTCGCTCATGCTGACGTTGCCGGCGCCGTCGGTCAGCAGGATCATCAGCGGCATCACGTCCGGGTGAATGCGTTTCTCCTGCATCAGGGTGTCGAAAGCCAGCATCAGCCCGGCGGAGAGCGGCGTCTTTCCGCCGACCGGGATATCGGCCAGGGCGCGCTGCGCCAGCTGAACCGAGTTGGTCGGTGGCAAGATGGTCATCGCGCGGTTCTTCTGGAAGACGATCAGGCCCACCCGGTCGCGGCGCTGGTACGCGTCGGTGAGCAGGGACATGATGGCGCCTTTGGTGGCCTGCATCCGCTCTGCCACCGCCATGCTCCACGAGGCGTCCACCACGAATAGGATCAGATTGGCCGCGCGCTTGACGCGCACCTTGCGTTGGACGTCCGCCATCTCGATGGAGAAAGCGACCTGGCGCTCCGCGCGCGTCTCGGCGCGGGCGACCTGCTGCGGGGCGGCAGCGCGCAGCGTGGCGTCGAAGGCCACATCGGAAGTGTTGCCGTGAGCGGGCCGCGCCTGGATATAGCGCCCGCGCTTGCGGTCGGTCTTGGTGCGCGAGCGGCGGCCACCCTGTTTGCGGGTGAGCTTGTCGAGCGGGGTGTCAATCTTGCGGGCAGAAAACTCCTGCCCGATCTTGGCCTTTTGGCCGCCCTCCCACCAGCGGTTGGGGTCGCGGTCGAAGGGTGAGTGCTGCGGCTGGAGCTGCGGCTCGGTTGGGGGCGTCGCCGGAGACGCCTGTTCAGAGCCTTCGGACGTCACCTCCTGTTTTTTTTTCCGGCGCTCTCTTCTTCCGCCTGGCGCGGCTGGGCCTCGCCCTCGCCTTCAAACTCGCCGCTCAGCTGCTCGATGCGGTCCTGCAGGTTGGTCAGGTTGACCTCCGTCTGTTGGAACGGCCCCTTCTTTATGCGATGCGGCAGGGCCAGCTCGGCGGCGACGGCGATGTCCACCTCGGTAATGCGGGTGCGGTGCTGGAAGGCGGCGTGCGCGCGGGCGGCCTTGAGGATGACCAGGTCGGCGCGGTGGCCGTCCACCCGCATGGAGGCCGTCAGCGAGGCGATGGTGAACAAGTCCTGGCGCGTGTACTGGACGTGCTCGACCAGCTCCCGGGCCGCGACGATCTCACTACTCAATTCCTTTTCCCTGGCCGACCATTTGGCCGCAAACGCTTCCGGGTTGGCGTCGCGCTCCAGGTTGCGCTCCATCACCGCCATCCGCTCCGCCGGCGTGCTCAGGCCGTGAATCTCGCAGGACAGCGCAAAGCGATCGAGCAACTGCGGGCGCAGCTCGCCCTCCTCCGGGTTCATGGTGCCCACCAGGATGAAGCGCGCCGGGTGCGAGAAGGAGATGCCCTCCCGCTCGACCACATTCACGCCCATCGCCGCGGAGTCCAGCAACAGATCCACCACATGGTCGTCGAGCAGGTTGACCTCGTCAATATACAGCAGGCCCCGGTTGGCCGCCGCCAGCACACCCGGCTCGAAGTGCTTCTCGCCTTTCTTGATGGCGGCCTCGATATCCAGCGTGCCTACGACGCGATCTTCGGTGGCGCTGACGGGCAAATCCACAAACGGGATACGGCGGCGGACGACGTGCAGTTCCTGGCCCTTGGCCACGCGCTCCTTGACCCAGTCGGACCAGGTGGTCGGCGACTTCGGATCGTCGTTGAAGGGCGACTCGGCAAAGACTTCGATTTCCGGCAGCAGGGCGCTGAGGGCCCGGGCAGCGGTGGACTTGGCCGTGCCGCGCTCGCCGCGAATGAGCACGCCGCCGATGCGCGGGTCAATGGCGTTGAGCACCAGGGCGCGCTTCATGCGTTCCTGGCCGACGATGGCCGTGAACGGGAAGAGTTGAGGCATGAGGATGATCGCTGACTTTGGGCAAACACTCAGAAGTCAGAATTCAGCCCCAGAAGGCGGCGTGGCGCACCTTCTGACCGCTGAATTCTGACTTCTGACCGCGCTGGAATTATACCACCCGCCCACCGCGAAAGTCTCAAACCGTTGCTAATCCGCAGATTCGGCCTTATAATCGGCCCCATCTTCTTTGGAGCATTCAACCACACATGATGCCATCTGACCAGAACGCGGGGGGGAGCGCCGCCGATCACCCGATGAAGAAGCTGCTCGACGAGGGGACGAGCGGCATGAACATGCTTAATCGCGGTGAGATCCGCGACGGGATTATTGCTCGAATCACACCCAGTGAGATCCTGGTGGATGTGGGCGCTAAGTCCGAGGGCATCATTTCCGGCAAGGAACTGGAGGCCATTGATCAACCAACGCGCAAGTCGTTCGTCGTCGGCCAGGAGATCCCCGTCTACGTCATTGACCCTGAAGATCGCAACGGCAACCCAATCCTGTCCTACGTGCGCGCCCGCGAGGAGAAGGATTGGCAGACCGCCGAGAGGCTGCTTCAGTCACAGGAGGTGTACGCCAGCACCATCGCCGGCTACAACAAAGGCGGCATCATTGTCAAGATCGGCAACGTGCGCGGCTTCATCCCTGCCTCACAGGTGAGCGCCCAGCGCCGCCGTCGCACCGAAGGCATCGAGGCCCCGGAGCAGAAATGGGGCAAGATGATCGGCGAGCCCGTGCAGGTCAAGGTGATCGAGGTGGACCGCAACCGCAATCGGCTGATCCTCTCCGAGCGCGCTGCTAGCAAGGAAACGCGTGAGATGCAGAAGGAGAAACTGCTCGCGGAGATCAAGCCCGGCGATGTGCGCACCGGCCATGTCATCAGCCTGGCCGACTTCGGCGCCTTTGTGGACATCGGCGGGGCCGATGGCCTGGTGCACCTCTCCGAGATCTCCTGGAAGCGCGTCAACCACCCGAAGGAAGTCCTGCAAGTCGGGCAGGAGGTCGAGGTGGAGGTGCTCAACGTTGACCCGGTGAAGAAGCGCATCGGCCTGAGCATCAAGCGCCGCGAGGCCGACCCCTGGACGTTGATGCAGCGCAAGTATCAGATCGGCCAGTTGCTGCAGGCCACCATTACCAAGTTAACCAAGTTTGGCGCGTTCGCCCGAATTGAGGGCGAGGACGACGTGGAGGGCCTGATCCACGTCTCCGAGCTGGCCGAGGGGCACGTCGATCATCCCAAACACGTCGTCAGCGAGGGCCAGCAGGTCACGCTGCGCGTGCTCAAAATTGACCCGGACAAGCGCCGCATCGGGCTGAGCCTGAAGCGTGCGGCCTCCGCCGAATACGCCGACGCCGACTGGGCCTCCATCGCCGCCTCCGTCCCCGACCTAGACGAGGTGGTGATGGGCAGCGACGAGGGCGAGCACTAGTCTAATCCGCCAGCTTCTGTCGGAAGCCGGCTGATTGGTTTGCCCATTTACGTCACCCGCAAAGAGCCGGGCGCATTCGAGATGCGCCCTTTTTCTTATCGGATACTTACGCGCCTCCCCCGAATAGGTTGCCTCACGGATGAACGATTTTTGATAGAATAACGTCGTAAGGCCATCCGGCTGAAGAGTAGGATTTGGAGAGGAGTCACCGTGTCAGACAAATTACAGCGCTTCACGCAGCGGGCACGGCGCGTACTCAGCCTCGCTCAAGAAGAGGCCGAGCGGATGAAACACAGCTACATTGGCACCGAGCACTTGCTGCTTGGGTTGATGAAGGAGGAGGGCGGTGTAGCCGGCCGCGTGTTGCGCGAATTAGGGCTGGAGACCCGCCGCGTGCAGGAAATGGTGGAGCGCCTGACGGGCGCCAACAAGACCTCCGGCCTGGCCAAGATTGACTTATCGCCCGGTACTAAGCGTGTGCTGGAGCTGGCGGTGGATGAGGCCCGGCGGATGAGCCATCATTACATCAGCACCGAACACCTGTTGCTGGGCCTGGTCCGCCAGAACGAAGGCGTGGCTGTGGACGTGCTCAAGAAGCTGGGCATCTCCGCCGAGCAGATCCGCCGCCAGACACGCCGCGTCCTGCAGGAGAACACCTCCCAAACGCAGCCGCAACGTCAGGCCGTCACCGCACAAGGCGAAATCAAGAAGAAAGATAGGGTCAAGACGCCGCTGGTGGATCAACTGGCGACCGACCTGACTGCGCTGGCCGAGGAGAGCAAACTCGATCCGGTCATCGGGCGCGAGATGGAGATCGAGCGCGTCATCCAGATCCTGGCGCGCCGCACCAAGAACAACCCGGCCCTGATCGGCGAGCCGGGCGTTGGCAAGACTGCCATCGTCGAAGGTTTGGCCCAGCGCATCATCGCGGGCGAAACGCCGGAGCCGCTGCTGGGCAAGCGCGTCCTACAACTGGACGTCGGGTCATTGGTGGCCGGCACGATGTACCGCGGCCAGTTCGAGGAGCGCCTCAAGCGCGTCATCGAGGAGCTCAAACAGGCTGAAGCGATCCTGTTCATTGATGAAGTCCATATGCTGGTGGGAGCGGGCGCGGCCGGTTCTTCGGTGGATGCCGCCAACATCCTTAAACCCGCCCTGGCGCGCGGCGAATTGCAGGTCATCGGGGCGACGACGCTGGATGAGTATCGCAAGCATATCGAGAGCGACGCCGCCCTAGAGCGCCGCTTCCAGCCGGTGCATGTGGACGAGCCGACGATTGAAGAGACCATCGAAATTCTCAAGGGCGTAAAGAGCGCTTACGAAGAGCATCATAAACTCATCATCACCGAGGAAGCCCTCAACGCCGCCGCCAACCTATCCGCCCGCTATGTGCCGGACCGCTTCCTGCCGGATAAGGCCATTGACCTGATTGACGAATCGTCGTCGCGCGTGCGGATGTACAAGAGCCCCGAAGCGCGGCGCTTCAAGCAGGCCATCGGCGAGCTGCGCACCCTGCGCTCCGAGCACCAGCTCGCGGTCGAGGAAGACCGCCTGGAGGATGCACAGGAGATCATCAATCGCCAGGCGGAGATCGAAGCCCAGATCGAGCAGATGCGCGCCGGGTGGGACCGGGCCAGCAGCCCGCAGGTCACCTCCCAGGACATCGCCGAAGTGATCTCGATGTGGACGGGCGTTCCCGTGACGCAGATCACCGAGGAAGAGACGAGCCGTCTGCTCAAGATGGAAGAAGCCCTGCACAGCCGCATCGTCGGCCAGCATGAGGCGATTGAGGCGATCTCAAAGGCGGTGCGCCGCGCGCGCGCCGGCCTGAAGGACCCCAAGCGCCCCATCGGCACCTTCATGTTCCTCGGCCCGACCGGTGTGGGCAAGACCGAGCTGACCAAGGCGCTGGCGCAGTTCATGTTCGGCAGCGAGGATGCCCTAATCCAACTGGACATGTCGGAGTTCATGGAGCGGCACAACATTTCGCGCCTGGTGGGTGCGCCGCCCGGCTATGTGGGTTACGAGGAAGCCGGCCAGCTCACCGAGAGCATCCGCCGCCGTCCCTACTCCATCGTTGTCTTCGATGAAGTCGAGAAGGCGCATCCCGAAGCGCACAACATGCTCCTCCAGATCATGGAGGAAGGCCACCTCTCGGATGCGCGCGGCAAGAAGGTCAACTTCCAAAACGCCATCATCATCATGACCTCGAACATCGGCGCCGACCTGATCAAGCGCCAGACCTCTCTCGGCTTCAATGTAAAGCGCGATGAGAACATCACCGAGGAGATGGCTTACGAGGAGATGCGCAAGAAGCTGAGCGAAGCGCTCAAGCGCGCCTTCCGGCCAGAGTTCCTCAACCGCCTTGACGCGACGATTATCTTCCGCGCCCTGACGCGCGACGAGATCAAACAGATCGTTCAGCTGGAGGTCAAGAAAGTCGAAGAGCGGGTCAAGGAAAAGGATTTGACGCTGCAGCTGACGCCCGAAGCGAGCGATAAGCTGGCCGAGATCGGTTACGACCCGGACATGGGCGCACGCCCACTGCGCCGCGTCATTCAAAGCAAAGTCGAAGATGTGTTATCGGATGGCTGGCTCTCCGGCAAGTTCAAGCAGGGCGATACGGTGCGCGTGGCGGTGCGGGACGGCGAGATTGTGCTGGAGAGCGCCAGCAGCATGTCTGAGCCGGTGGCCGAAGCCTTGCCGGAGCCGACGGCTTAGCGTCGCCGACTTCCGTTGGAAATTAGCAACGCTGGGCGTCAGAACGACGCCCAGCGTTTGTTTTGCAAGTGTGGGCGCAGTGCACCTTGGAGAGGATCGTCCAGCGAATCCCTTGGCCCGATTGGCAGGAGAGTTACCTCACCGCCGAGCCACTTTGTCGGATCCGGCCAGCCTTCGATGGCCGCCGTTGCTTTTCCCCCCTGTCTGCGCTTTAATCGCCCTCGGAAGGAGGCGCGATGCCCAAAGCCAAAACCCAATTCGTCTGTCAGCAGTGTGGGCGCGTTTCGCCGCGCTACATGGGCAAGTGCCCGCAGTGCGGCGCGTTCAACTCGATGATCGAGGAAGTCGTGGCCGAGCCAAGCAAGGTCAGCAATGCGCGCGCGCTGGCGGGCGCAGCTCGCTCCACGCCAAAAACGCTCGGTCAGATCGAGGGCGATCACGACGAACGCTGGCCTCTCCCCATTCAGGAATTCAGCCGCGTGCTGGGCGGCGGCATCGTGCCCGGCTCATTGGTGCTGGTCGGCGGCGACCCCGGCATCGGCAAGAGCACGCTCGTCCTGCAGATGGCGTTGCTGATGGCCGAGAGCGTTGGACCGGTGCTGTACGTCTCCGGCGAGGAGTCCGAGCGGCAGATCAAGATGCGCGCGACGCGGCTGGCGCAGGAGTCAACTCAAAATGGGAAAGCCGGCGACGACGGCCGCTTCCTTCGGGCGCTTTCGTCCGAAAACCTGCTACTCCTGACCGAAACCAATCTCGACTCGATCCTTGAGCACGCCCACCGTCTCAAACCGCGCTTGCTGGTGATCGACTCGATCCAGACCGTCTACCTGCAGGGGCTGGAGTCCACCGCCGGCTCGGTCAGCCAGGTGCGCGAATGCGCGGCGCGTTTGCAAGAGCTGGCTAAGACCTCCGGCATCGCCATCTTCCTTATCGGCCACGTCACCAAGGAGGGCGCGATCGCCGGGCCGCGCGTGCTGGAGCACATCGTGGACACCGTGCTGCAACTGGAGGGCGACCGCTTCCAAAGCTATCGTCTGCTGCGCGCGGCCAAGAACCGCTTTGGCGCCACTTCCGAGGTCGGCGTGTTCGAGATGACGGGAGCGGGCATGATCGAAGTCCAAAATCCCTCGGAGGTCTTTCTGGCCGAGCGCATGGTCAATGTGCCCGGCTCCGCCATCGCCGTGACGATGGAGGGCACCCGTCCGATCCTGGTCGAAATCCAGGGCCTGACGAGCGCTACCAGCCAGGGCAACCCGCGCCGTACTCCCAACGGCGTGGACGTGTATCGGCTGATGATGATCTCGGCCGTGCTGACGCGGCGGGTGGGCCTGAAGCTCTTCGATCAGGACATTTTTGTGAACGTCGTTGGCGGGCTGCGCGTGGACGAGCCGGCGGCGGACCTGGCGATTGCGGCGGCGATTGCATCGTCCGCGCAGGATCGCCCGGCTCTGGCCGACTGCGCGCTGGTCGGCGAGATCGGCCTTTCGGGTGAGCTGCGCGCCGTGAGCCAGCTCCCCCAGCGCCTGCGCGAGGCCAGACAACTGGGCTTTCGGCGCGTCGTCGTCCCCCGCACATTTCGCCGGGGGGCCGAGGCCGTGCTCGACGGTTTGGAGGTTGTGCCGGCACGTTCGGTGCGCGAGGCGCTCGAGGCAGCGTTAGGCGCCCGGTGATGTTTTGTGCGCCGAGGAATCGGCAGGCAGCGCCGGCGACTGCTGCCTACTCCAAACTACGCTACACGTCGCTCGCTGAATGCGCCGGCCTGATCCGGGTTGGTGAGCCGCGCGACGACGCGCAAGCCGTTGATCGCCAGCGTCAACCGGTTTTCTCGCCGGACATCACCCTCCGGGAGTTGTGTGACTACATCGCGGAAACGAAAGACGTAGTGGCCAGCTCGAGCATGATGGCGCGGAACTCCGCTATTGGAGTTATGGCGAAGAAAAAAGTCGCTCGATAACAGTCAGCCTTACTCGCCCGATCTCAGCCCGATTGAGAAGCGTTGGGCCAAAGTCAAGACGGCCTTGCGCAAGTTGCTTCCTAGCAGTTTGTCGGAGAGCCTGTGAGAACAGGCTGTAGTACACTGTGGGCATGAGCCGAAAATTTAGAACCCCGGATTACGAGGCGACCCTCAAAGCGAGGGTGAGCCTGGATGAAGCGCTGCCGGCCAATCATCTGGCGCGGTTCGTGGTGGACATCGTCGCCCAGTTGGATTTGAGCCGGGTGTACGCCCGCTACGCCC